>CAYOGX010000562.1:0-4231 GCA_964403235.1 uncultured Planctomycetales bacterium
CGCGTGATTGCCAAGGCGAAGCTGATCACCGGTCCCGTCAAGGCCAAGCTGACCGGGCGGATGTCGACCGGGCTGTTGCTGGTGGCTGATTCGCGGACCCGTCCGCTCGGCGTCAAGCGCCTGGAGCTAGCCGCGCAGTTAGGGAGCGTCGTCGCCCGCCTGGACAAGGCGAAGCTGGCGGACGGCACCCGAAGCCAGATCTCGGATGCCCTGCGCGCGACGATCCGATACCTGGACGACCCGCTATACGAAGATCGGGGCAGCCGGCTGCTAGTCGGTCTCGACAAACTGGCCGAGCACGTGGTGCGGTTGTACAGGAGCTACGATGACGTACGCGTGGCCAAGCCGTTCGATCAACCGTTCGATCGGATTCGCAGGCTGTGGCTCGCGTCGATCGACGCCGGCATCGCCGCCCTGGCCAAGGAGAACACGCAGGCCGCGGCCAATCACTGCAAGACCATGGCGCGGCACGCGGGCGATCTCGATCTGGTGTTGGCATTGCCCGACGCGATCACCCAGATGCGCCAAATCCCAAAGGTCCGCACGATGGTCCTGCGGCGGCGGCTCGTGGACGCAAGCGAGGCATTGGCCGGACAGGGCGACGGGCGCAAGGCGGCGGTCGAATTCCTGCGTTCAGTCCTGCAAGCGCAGAAACAGATCTCGCGGTTTTATGCGCTCGCGTATGACCGCCGGCTATACGCAGAGATGGACAAGGTCGTCGGCGGACGGATGAAGGCGCTGCGCCGATCGGGCGAACTGAACGTGAACCGGCTGGTCGCCGGGCTGTCGGGCGTTCCGAAGAAGCCGGACGCGTCGGGCAAGCCGGTGAGGTCGCCGACCAAGTCGGCCAAGACCCACAACCCCCGCGCGGCGTTGACGCAGCTGATTGATCTACTGTCGGCTGTTCACACCTTGGCGTGCCTGGGTCGGCGCGATCGGGAGGTGCGCCAGCTCGAGCGATGGCGGGCCTGGCCGTTGCGGACCAAGCCGGTCCGGACGATGATCGAGCCGTTGTCGTCGTCGGTCGTGGCAGCGGCTCGGCAGGCCAACGACACGTCTGCGGATCTGAGCGGAGCGCTGCAACCCGTCCGGCGCTACGTGCCGTTGGCCCAGGTCCTGGTGGCGATGGCTGAGCGATACGGCGGCTGGCTCGGCCACGCGCCTGAGGGGGTGTTGGGCCTGGCGGCTAGGCTGTACCAGGACCCGCGTCGACCCATGGGGTCGGTGGAACGGGCCGTCATGCAAATGTGTTTGGAGATCAACGAGGCGGGCTACGCCCAGCGGATCGACCTGGCCGACTATGCCGGCCGCCACCTGGTCCAGGCCCGCAACTTGTTGGACGTCGCTGTGGGTTCCAAACGGTAGGGGTTGCGATCATGGCGGAACTGTTGGTCTTCGCGCCTCATCCGGACGACGCCGAGCTGGGCATGGGCGCGACGATCGCGAAGCTGTTGGCCGGCGGCGTCGAGGTGGCCGTCGTGGACATGACCAACGGCGAGCCGACGCCGCACGGTTCGCCTGAGATCCGTTCGGCCGAGACGGCGCGGGCGAGCCAAGCGATCGGCCTGCCGTCGCGCCTGCGCGTGCAGCTTGACCTGGTCAACCGGCAGGTGCGGCACGATCTGGTGTCGCGACACAAGGTGGCGGCCGTCATCCGCCGGTTCAGGCCGCGATGGATCTTCGCGCCGGTCCTGCCCGACGCCCATCCGGATCACGCCGCGGGCACGCGGATCATCGAGGACGCGCGCTTCGACGCCAAACTGGGCCAGACCGACATCCCCGGCGAGCCGTGCTACCCCGAGCGCATCTTCTACTATTACTGCACGCACATCCGGCTGCACGGCGATCCGCGGTTCGTCGTTGACGTCAGCGAGGTCTACGAGCAGAAGATGGACGCGCTGGCCGCCTATCAGTCGCAGTTCTACACCGGGCGTGGCAACCAGGCCGGCGCCGTCCCGGAGCTGCTCCGCAACCGCGACCGGTATCTCGGCGACCGCATCGGCGTGACCTACGCCGAGCCGTTCTACTGCCACGAGCTGGTGGGTCTGCGCGACCTGAGCCGCCTGCTGTAGACGGCCGCGCTTCTGACCAACGCCAACGAGCCGGCTTGCGGTTCGTTCCAGGTCACCGGGCGGATGTGCTCTGCTTCGCCTCGAGATCGTTCGCCGGTTGGACACACTGTCGAGATGAGAACATCGGCGTGGTTGCGTAGCACGCGCCGGGGCCGAGACGGGCCGGGTAGACCCCGCGCTCGAACAGAAACTGTCGGACGTGCGTGCAGAGATGGCACTTCGTGGCGTAGCCCTCCGGTCTCGGTTCGTAGCCGAGCCGCTGCGCTGATTCGCACAACGCCAGGGGACCGTGGTGAATTAGGGGCGTCAAGATCGGCTCGTCCTGCCAGCGGTCGGCGAGCCGGTGCCACATCTCGTCGAGCGGTTCGTCGCAGGCGTTGCCCAGCAGGATGCCGCTGCAGACGCCGGGGAACACGGCCCCATCGGGTCCGACGTGGACGTGCTTGCTCTTGAGCAGCTCCTTGACGCAGTGTTGACCGGTGAAGCGCTCGAGCGGATGCTGCGGCAGTAGGGGGGCGAGCGTCATCGCGGCGCGCCCGGTCATGCGTTCGGGGGTCTTGGCCAGGGCGTCCACGAAGGCCCGGTCCCGTTCGGCAGGGTCAAGCTCCGCGACGATGACGGGTCGGTCGAGGAAATCTTGCCATCGCACACGGACGCCCGTCTCGCCGAAGACCTCCCGGGCGACCCGCACGCATCGCCGGACGCGGTCGACGTCGACGTAGGCCTGGTGAAACACGTCGGTGGAGATATCGATGCGTCCGACGGCGAGGTCTCGCAGCGCAACGAGCCGCTCGCGCGTCGCGCGGTCGTCAGTGGCCCAGTAGGCGTTGGTCTCGATCTTTCGGGCCGGTGGCAGCCCGGCGGCGTGTGCCGCCCGCAGAATCGCCACCAGGTGGTTCCATTGACCGAACGGCTCGCCGCCGGCGATGTGGATCTGGATCGATCGCCCGTCGATGCCGGCCACGCGGTCGAGCTGCCGCCAAAACGCCACCGCATCGTCGACGGCCATCGTCCCGTCCTGTTCGGGTGCTCCCCAGACGTAGCAGAACGCGCAGCGGGCGTTGCACCAGTAGGTCGTCAGCAAGCCCGCGAAACGCCACGCCCGGAGTCGCTTCTGCGGTGGCAGCATGATCGGGTTCCGAAGGGGAGAACTCGGGCCACCGGCGCGTGCGAGCACACGGTGGTTTAGTCTAGCGTCGCCTTGACCGCCGGGGCGGCGTCCGGACGGCGGGTTTCCCGGCCGGGACGGTCTAGCTCGGCTGGATCGACCAGCCGCCACGACGAGGCGGGCGGCGCGGTTTGTCGGGTGACCGGTCCCCACCACATTCGGCCCGACCAGCGGAGGTACTTCACCGCCGTGCGGGCCAGGGCGTACATGCCCACCACCTGGATGCCCACATCGGCCAGGAACAGCCGCTGACGCGGTCGGACCAGACCCTCCAACAGGTGCAGCGGGTTGTAAAAGGCCGCGTACGCCGCCAGCAACCTCAACTGAACCAGCCACGGGCTGGGTGACGAGGTGGCCACCACGTGGTTGCCGTCAATCTGCCAGTGTTCGAGCGGGTAACCTCCCACGCGGTCGATCACGAATCCATTCTCGAACGTCTTCTCATACCCCCGCGAGCCGACCGACGGCGTCAGGCTGCAGACCTGCATGCTGACGGCGCCCGCCCGGCGCAAGAAGACGACCTGGTTGATCAGCCCCGACAGGTTGCCGCGTGACAGCAGCGGCTGGGCATCGTGATGGACCATCATCGGCATGGGGCAGATGCCGACGCGATCGAGTTCGTGGAACAGCTCGCCGGCCGATTCGGCGCTCTGGCCCTTCTTGACCAACGCGCCGGTCAGATCCTCGATGCCGAACCAGAGCGCCCGCAGGCCCCCGCGCCGGCCCAGCTGCATCAGGTCCAGGTTCTTGTAAGCGTCGTATTGCGTCGATTCGGTGCCCCAGCGGACATGGTTCTTCAGCCGGCGGTTGTCCCAAGATCGGCGGACCAGGTCCACCAGGATCTCCTCGGCCCGTTCGCGGTCGTTGAAGAAGTTGTCGCACGTGCCGAAGAAGAACTTGATGCCCGCGTTCCGGTTCAACAGCTCCATCTCATCGGCCAGCCGTTGGCCGCTCTTGCTTCGGAACGTTCGCTGGTTGGCGGCCGGTATCG
>CAYOGX010000563.1:0-4230 GCA_964403235.1 uncultured Planctomycetales bacterium
GCCTTCATCTTGAGGTACATGTACGGCCCGTCGCAGTGATTGTCCACGGTCAGGATCTCGACGGGCAATCCGCGATCGTGGAAATCGCGGGTGCGACGCAGGATCATGTCCATCGCCAGGCGCGACTCGGCCCGGGTCAGGTCCAACACGCCCTTGCCGCGTCCCGTCGGCACCAAGTGATAGAAGCACGCCCGATTGATCCGCTCGCGCTCGATGAAGTCGAACACGCCGTCGAGGTCCTCGAACGTCGGGCGCGAAAGCGTCAGTCGCAGTCCCACCTTCTGTCCGGCCTCGACGCAGTGCCTGAACCCCCGCATCGTCCGCTCGAACGCACCCGATACGCCGCGGAACCTGTCGTGGGTCTCCGGCGTGGCGCTGTCGAGCGAGATGCCCACGTAGGCGAGTTTCAGCTCGACGAGCCGGCGGGCGATCTCGGGCGTGATCAGCGTGCCGTTGCTGCTCAACACGACGTGCAGGCCCAGCCCGCGGGCGTACGCGACCAACTCGAGGATGTCCGGCCGGATCAACGGCTCGCCGCCGGAAAACAACACCGCCGGCACGCGAAACGCCGCCAGGTCGTCCAGCACGCGGCGGACCTCGTCTCCGGTCAGCTCACCTTCGTACGAGGTCGCCTCGCTGTCGCTGTAGCAGTGCACGCACTTGAGGTTGCAGGTTCGCGTGATGTTCCAGACGACGATGGGCCGGCGATCCATCGCGGACGGGGCGACGTCCATCCGCTGATGCAGCGGAACGTCGCGCCCGATCGGTCGACCATACCGGTGCGGCGTCGAGGGTGACTCGAACCCACAATACAGAACGCTGATATCGATCATGAAGGCCCGGCTCCGCCCGCTCCCACCATTCTAGGAGACGCCCGGTCGTTTTGCCATGGTGCGGCGAGTCGTCGCCGGATGAATCGACGGATTTGCGGTTGCAATTGTGCCTGGGCGAATCAATCATTCTGTGGGAGTGCGTGACGCTTCCGTCGTCGCGCTGGAGGCCTGGGCGCCCACGGAGGCCCGGTACCATGAGTCGAATGGCCAGATCCTTGCTTGGCACCGTTGCCCTGACGTGCCCGGTCGTTGGCGCAGTCGGTTGCCAGGCAACGATCAAGGCCATCGAGCACCCCGGCCAGGCCGTGGTCCGCAAGGGCCGCGGCGCCCTGATCGAGCGAGAGGGCATGGGCGTCATCCTCACGGGCATGGCCGTTCAGCTCGAGGAGGACGAGCCGTTGGCCGGGATGAAGATCGAACTGCTCAATCAGTCCAACCGACCCGTCAGACTGGACGTGCAGGACGTGATCCTGACCGGGGGCGACGGGCTGAAGCGCTCGCCCATGGACCCCGGCCAGTTCAAGCGGTACGCGGACATGGCCCAGGGCGATCCGCCACCGGCCCGCGTATACCGACCGGTCCGCGTGGCGGTGGGCGTGGGCCACGGTGGGTGGCATTACGGTCCGTACTGGCATCATGGGCCCCCATACGGCTACTACGACGATTACTACTTCGTCGAAGAATATTACCGCCGGCGCGAACGCATCGCCCGCTTCGTCGCCTCGCTGTTTAAGACGCGGACCGTCCAGCCCGGCTTCGTGGACGGAGGGCACGTGGTTTTCGACTACAAGCTTCGCCGGAAGGAGACCCTCATCGTCGAGGTGACGCTACGCCGCATGCCGACGACGCAACCGGCCACGGCGCCGACGTCCCGACCCCTGCAGCCCACCGAGCCCGGACCGCTGTTCCTGCGGTTCTACTTCAAGACCTGATGGCCGCTGCCGTTCACGATCAGCGCCTCGATGTTCTTCCGCTCGATCCGCGCCATTCGCCGGCGCTTGCGCAGGAAGTGGTCGTACGTCGTCACCTGGTCCGGCGACCACGCGTTGGCCTCGGTGTAGTCGCCGCAGTAGGGGACCAGCAGGTCGATCCAGCAGGCGATCTTGTCCAGCGCCTCCCGTGAGAGCTTCACGCCCTCGTGGCCGTTCTCGAGCATGCTGACCAGCGCGCTCCTGGCGGCGCCCGCATGGTAGGGAGGGAGGACGGGCGGGGCCGACTGGGCGCTGATCCAGTTCACGATCCGGTTTGGGCGCCCATGCTGCGTCAGCGCCAGGTAGGCATCGCTCCATTTCCGCAGCGACTTGGTGTCGACCGACGGCGTGCCCAGCAGGCTAAAGGCAGTGGTCTTCGAGGTCGTTTGGCCGGCGGCCACGACCCGCCACTCAAGAATGCCGCCCGACAGGTTTGGTCGAAGTTTGACCTCTAGTCGCAGCGCGGATGTCGTGACGGGCTTGAAGCGGGTCTTGTTGTACTTGTCGCGTTCCACGCCATGGCCGCTAGCCTCGGACACCTCGCGCCACCGCCCGTCGTGACGGTATAGCACCCGCCACGATTTCGGCACGCCGCATCCCCCGCTGCGGACGCGATCGTCGAACCAGTACACGTCGACGGCTGCGACCGTTGCCGGCTTCTCGAAATCATACTGCACCCATTCCCGCGTGCCCTTGCGGCTGTACCAGGTGAAGCGCGGGATCGAATGATCGTCGGAGTGCTTCGGTTCCAGCCGATCGTTCAAGGCCCCGCAGGAATCGCTAGGGTTGCAGTGGGACGCGCTCGCGCGGATGTTTGCCGCGACGTGAGCGTCGCGGCGATTGTGACAGCGGATGCAGTGCCGGTCGAGGATGGGCTGGATCTGGCTGTTGAAACTGAACCCGCGCGGCGGGCCATAGAACGATTCGAGCCGTTGCGGGCCTGCCCGCATCGCCAAGGGGATCCCACGGTTCGCACGGGGGGCGTCGTTCCGCGTCTCGTGGCAGCCCACGCACGAGAACGTCTCGCCCGGCTGCAACGTGGACCAGCTCCGCATGGTCTGAACGGCGTGGCCGTTCGCGTCCAGGGCCTGGAAATAGACGGGCGTCTGGGCCGGTACGGTGAAGCACGCCGACCCGTCTTCATACACCTCAGCGTCACCCAGAACGACCTTGACGTCCCACGACCCGTTATCGATAGCGACCGGCGTGCTTATCAGCGCCGCCCCGGCCGGTCCGCGGTTCCGATTGGACCCGATGCCGGCGGCGCGGTACTCAAGCCCGACCACGCGGAGCCGCTTGACCGTGCCGCGCACCACGCCGGCCAGGCCCCGACCGGCGTAGACGTCCTGCACGAAATACGTTCCGGTCTTGTTGCGATAGTCGACCCGGTTTGGACGTGCCTGAGGCCTGGCTCGCGGGACGAGCAGCACCGGCTGGCTGCACGAGATCCTCGGGTCGGCCACTAACAGCTCGCGTCGGCCGTCGGCGGTCATGTAGTAGATCTTGAAACGGAGCACCTCGCCGCTCCGCAGGCCGGGTCGTTTGTCCGTCCGCGCCCATCCGATCGGGTCGTAGGCAACCAGGAACGACGTCTCGGTCAGCGGGTAGGGGTATTGGAACACGTCACCGTGTTGCCCGTAGGCGTCCACGCGGACCGGCTGAGTCTTTCGCACCGGCGCGATCAACTGCACGCCGGCCGCCTCCTGCCTGCCCCTGGCCGGGTCGATCACGATCAGCTTGCCCGTCTGGATGCAGTGATGGCCGGACGCGACGGCCATGACCTTCTCGCTGCCGGGGATGCCCCGGGCGTGCAGGATTGCAGTGGGGAACCAGGAGTTGTTCCCGTAGAACTCGGTCTGACCCGTGCCGTCGGGGTTCATCTGGAACAGCGACTGGACGTAGATCTGGCCGCGATCGCTGTACTCCCAGCGCGTGTAGATGACCCGCCCGTCGTCCATCACCGTGGGGTAGTTCGTATGCACCTGATCGAACCCGAGCCGGCGGAGGTGTCTTCCGTCCGGCTCGCAGGTGTACAGGTTGCTGACCTCCGTCCACCAGCAGTCGACCGTCTGCACGCACCGCGTCGAGCTGAAGAGGATGTCTCCGTTCGGCAGGTAGGTGCCTTCGTAGTCCGCAAAGCCCAGGCCGAAGGTGAGCTGGCGGACCTCGCCGCTCGCCACCGCCATCTCGTACAGGTGATAGTCGTCCCGGCGGTCGGACTTCTTCCACGCGAACAGGATCCGCTTGCCGTCGTAGGAAATGGCCGGATCGCGGATCACCCCGTTGGGATCGTCGATAAGCGTGCGGACCTTGCCGTAGATACCGTCGAGCTCGAGTACGCACAAGGCTGACCCCGGCTTGAAGTGTCGCTCCCGCTGCGCGTCGGACTGCCCCTCGGTGTAGGCATAGTGCGACCCGCCCAGATT
>CAYOGX010000564.1:0-4221 GCA_964403235.1 uncultured Planctomycetales bacterium
CGACGGCAAGCAGTGGGACAGCGACCTTGCGCGACGGTTCGGCATCCGGGCAATTCCCGCAGTGTATGTGATAGACAAGTCTGGCGTCTTGCGCGCGGTCCGCTCGGGCGATATCGAGTCGCTTGTCGAACGACTTCTCGAAAAGAACCCTCTCGAGCGCCGTCCCAGTCTTCCATAGTTGTCTGCGCGCTCCGTGTTGAGTCCGTCTGGCTTAGTCCCATTGTTGCGGCGAGTAAAGCGGCGCGTGCGATTCGTGTGAACGATTGCGTGAGCGGAAGCGTTCGGCAATTGTGTTGCAGGAGAAACTGCGAAATATTTTGCGCAAATGGTGGGCTAGCCTTTGCTAGCATGCGTATTGTGGGCTATGCTTTTATAGGACCGAACAACAGGTAAACGCCAAGTAACATTTCTCCCCACAAGTCTGCTGAGTTCGGTCTTGATGAAGAGGTCAACGGTGGCAATCGGCCTGTGCGCCTCTTTGTCGTCGTGCGCGTGTTCTCTTGAAGAGTACAGATCGTAGCGGCCACAGTGCTATCCGGGAGGGAGTGCAGAAGCGAGGCGCGGCCGATCCCGCCGAGCCGATTGTGCAGACGGCATGCCAGAGGTGAAGGGAGGTGTGATCGTCGTTCAGAGAGCGGGTGCATCCGCTCAACGGAGCGGGAGGGAAGGCGGGGAGATCCATACCGTACCAGTGCGTCTGGGGGGGAAGGAAGGGGCGTGGCTTTCGCGGCCGGGAAGCCACGCCACTTTTCTCGCGCCCGGCGGTCCTGCGGACGGATCTATTCCTGGAAACTGGTCTGTTCGACGTAGGGGGGACCTACCGGGACATCGTCTGGGTCTATCTGGTCGGCAAGCTGACCCGACTTTGTCGGGTCGGTCCGGGTCGTATCGTCTATGGGGGACGGCTCTCGGGACCGGCCCAGGCGCGTCGCGTCATGATCCTTGCCGAGGATCTGTTGGCTCAACTTCCCGTCGCTGGCCATCGGCGTGCCGGGTGGCGTGACCACGGCGCTGACGGGCCAGCCGATCGTGTTGAGCAGCAGGCGGGCGAACGAGTAGGGGATAGCGAGGTAGTCTTCGGCCGTCCAGGCGAACTTTCCGTCGTCGCTGCCTTTATCTTCGAATGGGTCCTCGAACCAGGTCGGCCAGTGGACGACTCGGCCGGAGGGGTAGGTGGTGGCCGACGTGCCCCATTCGCGTTGCCGAACGACGGGCGCGGCGCGGTGGTCCCGAATCGTGCGTTCGCTGGCGGTGGTCATGTCTTCGGGCGGCGCGCCCTCGTCTGCAAACGGGTTGATGGCGTGCGCACAGCCGGCGCTGGCCGTCGCGAGTGCCACGGCACCCAGGACCGACGCGAGCGCCGCGCTACTGTTCGTCAGCGGTTTCCAGCGCATAGTTCGGTGATTCCTTCGTAATGGAGATGTCGTGCGGATGGGACTCGATCATGCCGGCGCTCGAGATCCGCACGAATCGCCCGCGCTTGCGAAGTTCCTCGATCGTTCTGGTTCCACACCCACCCATGCCGGCCTGTAATCCGCCGACCAACTGATACACCAGCTCCCCCAGCGAGCCGCGGTAGGGCACGCGGCCCTCGACCCCTTCAGGGACGAACTTGTCGGGCGCCCCGGTCTTGAGCTCCTCGGCCTGTCCGTAGCGATCGGCCCCGCCCTGCCCGCCGCCCATCGCGCCCAGCGAGCCCATGCCGCGGTATTCCTTGAACCGTCGCCCCCGCCAGACGACCAGCTCGCCCGGCGATTCGTCGAGTCCGGCGAACAACGACCCGAGCATGACACCGTGTGCCCCCGCCGCGACGGCCTTGCTGACGTCGCCCGAGTACCGAACGCCCCCGTCGGCGACGACGGGCACGTCGTTCGGCCCCGCTGCGGCAACGGTCTCCATGATGGCGGTGATCTGCGGCACGCCCATCCCGGTAACCACGCGGGTCGTGCAGATCGAGCCCGGCCCGATGCCGACGCGGAGCCCGTCGGCCCCCGCCTCGATGAGGTCTTCGGCCGCATCCCGCGTCGCGATGTTGCCGGCGATGATGTCGATGTCCCACCGTGATCGCATCTGTCGCAGCGTCTCGATCACGTTGACGCTGTGTCCGTGGGCGGTGTCGATCACGATGACGTCGACGTCATTGGCGATCAGCTTTTCCACGCGCTCGTAGTCGTGCACGCCGACGGCCGCCCCGACGCGGAGCCGACCCCGCTCGTCTTTGCAGCTTCGCGGGAACTCGCGGCTCCGCTCGATGTCGCGCATCGTGATCAGCCCGGTCAGCCGATTCTCGTCGTCGACGAGCAGCAGCTTCTCGACCTTGGCCTTGTTCAGCATGACCTCCGCCTGGTCCAGCGTCGTGTCGGGCGGGCCCGTCACCAGGCCGTTGCGGGTCATCACGTCCTCGATCCGCTTGTCGAGCGACTCGAGGAACTTCAGGTCCCGCCGCGTCAGGATGCCCACCAACTTATGCTTGTTGACCGTGATGGGCACGCCCGAGATGTTGTGCAGCGTCATGATCTCGCGGGCGCGGGCGACCGAGTCGCTCGGGCGAAGCGTCACCGGGTCGAGGATCACGCCGCTCTCCGACCGCTTGACCTTGTGGACCTCGCGGGCCTGGGCCTCGATGCCCATATTGCGGTGGATGATGCCGATGCCGCCCTCCTGGGCCAACGCAATGGCCAGCGACGATTCCGTCACCGTGTCCATCGGCGCCGACACCAGCGGGATGTTCATCGTGACGTTCCGCGTCAGGCGGGTGTGGACGTCTACCTCCCGCGGAACGACGTCGGATCGACCGGGCACAAGCAGGACGTCGTCGAACGTAATCCCTTCCGCGACGATTTTTCCTTGACCATCTGGCGTTCCATCGATCATCCAGCACGACCTCCTGGGATAGGTGGTTTAGAGTATAGGCGCGCCGGACGTCCCGTCAAGGCCGGGAGCCGGGCCGCGTCACGACCCGTCACGACCGTCGCGAAACGAGAATCGGGGGCGCGACGCGCAAGCAAAGACGGCGGCCGACGTGCAGCCGACCGCCGTCTCGTGACGTCTCATTCCAAGGCAGATCCGCCGGGTCAAGGCCCGGCCTCTGCCGACCCGGATCATTCAGACCGAGCTCAGGTCAGCCTGCGAACCAACACGCCCAACCCGAGCACCATCAGGACGATGGCGGCGAACGGCTCGATACCGCCACCCCCGCACTTGCAGGTGGCCTTGACCAGATAATCGCCGTCCATCGTCAGGTACACGACCTCGTTGGTGTCAACGACGACCTGGTAGCTAGGATCGCCCGAATCGTTCGGCCCCTTGATGGTCCACTTCTTGAAGGCCTTGTTGCCGACCGGGACGACGCTGTGAAGGACGATGGCCGTTCCGTCCGTGTACCGCCGAAGCAGGTTCAGGTTATTGGGGTCCTGGTTCGGCTCCGCGAGCAGGTCTGGATCGACAGTAAGCTCCTGGCAATCTTTCTTCTTCAACGTGAGCCAACGCCCGACATTGGTGAAGACCCCGTGTCTAGATTCGACGTTGTCGAACGCGACGTCCGAGACTATGCCGAACTCATCACTGCCCCACGATGCGATCCCGTTATACCCGGTAACAGTATAGGCGTCAGGCCAATAGTCTCCGTTGGGATCGCCGGCATTCCAGCCGGTCATGTCATGTTCGAGAATCCAGTTTCCGTCCCAGTCGAACTTGCCGCCGTTCCAGCAAGTGGCCTTGAACCCCTTGCCGTTCGGGTCGCCCGAGGGGTAGTTGGGGTCGATAATGACAAACTGGAACGCGATCCAGAACCCGTTGTGCTCGTCCATGAAGTTGGGGTCCGCCCACATGTTGTTCGGGTCGAGCATGTTCGCGTCCGCCAGCATCCAGTTCGGGTCCCTCGGGTCCTGCCAGTTCGGATCGTTGGGGTCGTATAGACTCGGGTCGAGGTTGTCCGGCACGTTGGGATAGTAGTTGGGGTCGAACTGCGGCGCCCAGCTCGGCCGCCCGTCCCAGAAGTTTGGATCGTTCGGGTCATACAGCGGGGTGAGCCACCACTCGTACTCGCGGTTGGGATAGAGCGTCCCCCACACGTAACCCTTCGGGCTGCCCGGGTAGTAGCGGTAATTCCCGCCGGCGATGTGCGTGCTCCCCATGCTCGCATCCCAGGATGTGCTTTCAACCACTGCCATGGAGAACCACGCACCGCGCCAAGGCCAATCCTTCCCGTACTCGTAGAGG
>CAYOGX010000565.1:0-4211 GCA_964403235.1 uncultured Planctomycetales bacterium
CGTCGAGCCCGAGGGTCCGGGACACCATCATCGATGCTGGCAGAACAAGGCGACCGATCGCTACATCATCGCCGGCAGGCGGGGCGCCGAGTTTATCGATCTCAACGCGGGTGATGTCTTGTGGCACAGTTGGGTGCGAGGCGTTTGCCGCTACGGCGTCATGCCATGCAACGGATTGCTCTACGCCCCACCTCATGCCTGTGGATGCTACATCGCGGCGAAGCTGGAAGGCTTTCATGCCCTCGCGCCCGCCCTCGAGGATGGCGCAAAAGAGGCTGAATGCTTGGAGAAGGGCCCCGCATACGGAAAGAGGGCCCATCGACCATCGGCAGTCGGCCATCCCAACGACTGGCCTACCTATCGGAACGAAGCCCAACGCAGTGGCTGCACGCAGACTCCGGTGCCTGTCGAGCTGCGCCGCAGATGGCGGGCGGATGTAGGCGGGAAGCTCAGCAGTCCCACCACCAGCCAGGGCAGGGTGTTCGTGGCCTCCGTGGACCGGCACAGGATCTCGGCGCTGGACGCGGTTTCCGGCGATTCGATTTGGCACTTCACGGCGGGCGGTCGCGTCGACACGCCGCCGACCGTCTACGGGGGACGGGCAATCTTCGGGTGCCGCGACGGGTACGTGTACAGCTTGCGGGCGTCGGACGGTGTGTTGGCCTGGCGTCTGCGGGCCGCCCGCAACAACCGGCGCATCGCGTCCTGCGGCCAACTCGAATCCGCGTCCCCTGTCCACGGAAGCGTATTGATCCAGGACGGCACGGCATATGTCACGGCGGGCCGATCGTCCTACCTGGACGGCGGGATTGATCTGTGTCGAATCGAGCCCGAAACGGGCAAGGCCCTGTCGAGAACGCCGATCTACAGCCCCGACCCCGAGACGGGCAAGCAGCCCCCACAGTCGGGACCCGCCTACATGCCCGGCGCGCTGGCGGACATCCTCACGAGTGACAACAGCCACGTCTACCTGCGGGACGCGGTGTTCGACAAGCAAGGCCGCACGCAGCCGAAGGGGAACCCGCACCTGTTCACGCTGACCGGCTTCCTCGACGACTCGTGGCCTCACCGCTCCTATTGGGCGTTTGGCACACGCTGTTCCATCCGGACCGGTTGCAGCGGGCGTGATAAGAATCTCATCTCGGGTAGACTACTTGTCTTTGACGCCTCGATGATCTACGGGTACGGGCGGCGCAACATTCATTGGTCGAACCAACTGCAAGATGGCCCCTATCGGGTGTTCGGCGTGAAGCGGGGTGAGGCGAAAGCGCAGTGGGAAAAGCGCGTGCCCGTTCGGGTCCGGGCGATGGTCTTGGCGGGGAAAGTACTATTCGCAGCCGGCCCCCCCGCCGACCCAGGGAATGGACCGGAAGGTCATGACGAAAACCAGGGAGCGCTGCTCATGGCCCTGTCGGCTTCTGACGGCACCAAGTTGGCGCAGTACCCACTCGACTGCGCGCCCATCTTTGACGGCATGATCGCCGCCGCCGGCCAGCTGTACTTGGCGCTCGAGGACGGAAAGCTGCTCTGCATGGGACCGGACCACTGACGCAACAGAAAGGGGAGCGATGAGTACGCAAGCCATCGGGAAGCGCTTCTGGCAAACCGTCACTCGGAGCCTGGTGCGAGAATCCCTTCTCGCATCAACCGCCATCCTGGTGATGGTGGTCACTGTCGCGAGTTCGGCCAGCGCCCAGCAGGACGGGTCGCGGCCGGAAACAGAACAGGCCCGCCGAATCCTTAAGACCACCGGCGTCAAGGGCGGGCTCGTCGTGCACCTCGGCTGCGGCGATGGGCGTCTGACGGCCGCGCTGCGCGTGAGCGACGCGTATCTCGTCCACGGTCTAGACGCCGACGCAGCCAATGTCGAGAAAGCCCGCGCGCACATCCGATCGCAGAACTTCTACGGCAAGGTGTCGGTCGAGCAGTGGAAAGGCGAACACCTGCCCTACGCGGACAACCTCGTGAACCTGGTCGTTGCGGAGGACCTCGGCCAGGTGCGCATGGACGAGGTGCTGCGGGTGCTCGCGCCCTGTGGTGTGGCGTACGTCAAGAAGGGCGGCACGTGGACCAAGACGGTCAAGCCACGGCCCAAGGAAATCGACGAGTGGACCCACTACCTGCACGACGCGAGCAACAACGCGGTGGCCCACGACTCGGTGGTCGGCCCGCCGCGGCGGCTTCAGTGGGTCGGAAGCCCCCGATGGGCGCGGCATCACGACCACATGGCCAGCATGAGCGCGCTCGTGTCGACCGGGGGGCGGATCTTCTACATCTTCGACGAAGGGCCGACCGCGTCCGTCCAACTGCCGCCCAAATGGTTCGTCATCGCGCGGGACGCCTTCAACGGCACGATCCTGTGGAAGCGTCCAATCGCGTCGTGGCATACGCATCTCTGGCCTCTCAAGAGCGGGCCCGCCTACCTGCCCCGCCACCTGGTGGCCGTGGGCCAGCGCGTGTACGTCACGCTCGGGCTGGACGCACCGCTCACCGCACTGGACGCGGCCACGGGCAAGACCGTCCGGACCTACGCGGGCACCAGGGCCACCGAGGAGGTGGTCCTTTCGGAGGGCGTGCTGTTTCTGCTGGTCAACGATTCTCCGACAAAACGCGAGAAGTACCGGGCCATCAGCACCTACTGCTGGGACGAGACGGGCCGTGCCAACCGCCGTTGGGCGTGGGACGAGCAGGAGCGCCGCATCATGGCCGTCCGGGCCGACACGGGGAACGTGCTGTGGCAGAAGGAGTACCCCGTGGCCCCGCTGACGCTGGCGGCCGACGGCCAACGCGTCCTGTTCCACGACGGCGAGAAGGTCGTCTGCCTGGATCGCAAGCGTGGGGATGAAGTCTGGCGTTCCTTGCCGGTCGAAAGACGAGCCGTTATCCAGACCGGCTACGCACCGACGCTCGTCATCTATCAGGACGTCGTCCTGTTTTCGGGCGGGAAAAAGGCCATGACGGCGTTCTCGGCGAAAAACGGCCGGACGTTGTGGACGTCCAATCAGGGCCGCGCCGGACACCACTCGCCGGAAGACCTCCTTGTCGTCGACGGGCTGGTGTGGTCGGGGGCGATCGCGAGTGGTAGCGACTCGGGTCTGTTCACCGGGCGGGACCCGCGGACGGGCCAGATCAAGAACGAGTTCCCGCCCGACGTGAAGATCTACTGGTTCCATCACCGATGCCATCGGAGCAAGGCGACGGATCGGTACCTCCTGCCGTCGAGGACGGGGATCGAGTTCATTGACGTCACCAAGAGGCACTGGACGACGCACCACTGGGTCCGAGGCGGGTGCATCTACGGCATCATGCCGTGCAACGGCCTGGTCTACGCACCGCCTCACAGTTGCGCCTGCTACATCGAGGCGAAGCTGAGCGGGTTCTGCGCCCTGGCCCCTGCGTCCGCCACACCGCCGGGGCCGAAGGACGCATCAGACGACGGCAGGCTCGAGCGGGGCCCGGCCTACAGCGAACCGGTGGGGTCGGCGTCCGCGTCGCCGGGGCAAGACGAGTGGCCCACGTATCGCCACGATCCGGCGCGGAGCGGTTGGACGAAGGTATCCGTTCCCACCGACCTGAAACGCGCGTGGCGGGCCGATCTGGGCGGCAAGCTCAGCAGCGTGGTGATCGCCGGGGGGAAGGTCTTCGTGGCCGCCATCGACGCCCACACGGTGCACGCGCTCGACGCGCGCTCGGGCAAGACGGTGTGGCGCTACACGACCGGCGGGCGGATCGACTCGCCGCCGACGATCCACCAGGGCCGCGCGCTGTTCGGGTCGGCCGACGGGTGGGTCTATTGCCTCCGCGCCTCCGACGGCCGGCTCATCTGGCGGTTCCGCGCCGCGCCGGGCGACCGACGCGTAACGTCGTTCGAGCAGATCGAGTCGGTTTGGCCCGTTCACGGCAACGTGCTCGTGCAGGACGACGTCGTTTACTGCGTCGCCGGCCGGTCGATGTTCCTGGACGGCGGGTTGCGCCTGTGCCGGCTCGACCCGAAGACCGGGCGCAAGCTGTCCGAGACCCTCCTCGACGACCGCGAGCCGGAGAGCGGCAAGAACCTGCAAGCGAGGGTCAAGGGCCTGAACATGCCCGTCGCGCTGCCAGACGTGCTGTCCAGCGACGGCCGGCACGTTTACATGCGCTCGCAACGGTTCGACCTACAGGGCAAGCGCCAAGCCATCGGCCCCGGTGACGCCGCCGAGCAGGCAGGCGAG
>CAYOGX010000566.1:0-4202 GCA_964403235.1 uncultured Planctomycetales bacterium
CCGGATGGCCCAAAGCGTGTGACTGAAATCGGCGCCCTTGTCGATGTACTCGGACCGCGTCCAGATGATGCGACCATCGCTCATCACCGAAGGGGCCCACTCGCTCAGGTTGGCGAACGAGAGGGGCCGCATGTTTCCCCCGTCGGCGTCCATACGAAACATGACCGCCGCCTGGGGACGCCAGCAGAGGTATCGGGCCTTGCATCGCGTGGAGATGAAGGCGAGGTCGCCGTCTGGCAGCGGGCAAGGCCAGTAGTCATGGAACGGTCCGTCCGTGATCCGCTTCACGTCGCTGCCGTCAGGGTTCATGTGCATGACGTGGTAGTAGCCTTCGCGCGACGGGCGATAGGCGAAGTAGATCCTGCTCACGTCGAAGTTCGCCATCGGGTTTCGCGCGATGCCGCCGCCGGCGTTGAACAGCTGGGTCACGCTGGCCTGGGCGGGCTCGAAACGTCCGTCGCGGCGAGGGATGTCGACGACGCAGACGCCCCCGCCGGGCCGGTACGGGGCATCCAGAAGGACGCTGTAGTTGTGCGACGGCTCGAACGGCCGACGTTTGATGAACAGGAGCTTCGCGATCGGGTCCAGATCGGGCTCGCGCATGAATAACCGGCGCTTGGCCAGGCGGGCGGCAAAGAGGGCCTCGCGCTCGCCGGTCAGATCAGGCTGTGCAGCGGACATCAGCTTGTCGTGCCGCGCGCGGAGGGCGGCGAGCTCTTCGCGTTCCGCGCGGACCTCCAGGCCCCTGGCGGCCAGGCGATCGACGAGGTCCCCCATCAGACACAACGCCCGTTCTAGCGGATCGTAGCGGAACAGGTGCAGGACGTAGGGTTCACCTTGGGGTCCTTGGACCGTCAGGTCGTATTCGGGTCCGATTGCCCCTCGCCTGGCTGGGATCGTGATCGTCTTTGGTTGGCCCGGCGCGAGCGTCAACCCGTTCTCGAGTCCCGGTGCATTGCCGCGGACCGTCACCGGCGAGGCGCCGGGCGCGACGCCCAATCGTACACGGAACGTCCGGCCCACACAGGGCGGCTGCTCGGCCACCGACAGCGACGAGAATGCGAGATTCACCGGCCGGCCTAGGTGGCTGGTGTGTCGGCCATTCATCCCGAGTCCGACGCGGACGCCCCGACCCTTGCAGTTGGGGAACTTCGCGAGGGGCAGGCGCAACTCAAAACGCGTGAAGGTCTCGTCGAACGCGCCGTCGATGGGCGTGCTCTTGACCCGCTTCCCCTGGTGGGTGTAGGTGTTGAAGACCAGCCCGGTCTTCGTGACGATCACCACGCCCCCACCGAGCCAATCGCCGCTCGAGATGACCGCGACGTGTCCGCTGAGCAGCCGATCCGTCCGGATCGCCAGGAACAGGTCGTCGCCCCGCCAGCCGGCCGACAGCTCGTGGCTGATCATCGGGGCCTGCTCGAACTCATGCGGCCAGGCCACGCGGACCACGCCGCGCGACGCCTCCTGCCAGCAGGCGTCATCGAGGCGCCCGTCGAGCTTCGGCGCCGCCGACAGCTCTGGGAGCGGCACGCGGTCGTCGCCGACGTGATGGGGATAGTCCTTCACCCGCCCGTTGTAGGGTACGAGGCGCGGGCTCAGGTCGGCCCGGCCATACGTCTTCAACCAGGCGTGCTCCTCGCCGAGGAAGGCGTAACGGAGTTGGTCGGCCTCGTCTGGCTTGACGTCAACGACCGTGTGCTTTGGGATCGGACCGATTTTTCCCGGGGGGATGCGATCCCGTTGCCCGTAGATCTCGACCTCATCGATGCGTACCTGGTTGCCGTTTGTGGCGTCGACGGCGATTCGAACCCAGCGGGCCTGGACGGGCTTGAACCTGAATTCCCGCCGCGTGTGGACGGGCGGGCCGTCGCCCTGTTTGTAGACGGTCTTCCACGTCGGGGCCTGGGTCGACTTGCTGTACTCGGTCGCGGTCAGGAGGGCGAACGTCGTGGCCGCACGGTCGGTGTGTCCGCCGGTGTTGTCGCTGGCCAGGGCGACCTTGTACACCCAATAAACCTCGCCCAGGTCGATCTCGGCCCAGGACGGGTCCTGCTTGCTGATCCAACTGTGCTTGTTGCCGGCCAACCCATCGTTGAGATGAGCGATCTGGTGGATGGCATGACCGGGCAGCAACGAGCTAGCCCCCGGGGTGGCCTTGGCGTTGAGCGCCACGTTGGCAAAGCCGAGCTCGTTCTCGCGCGGGACCTCCACGGCGCGCCTGATCGAGTCCGCTGCTTTCGCGCCGGGCGGCGGCGGGGGGAGTGGGATGTGCGGTACCGCCCCCCGGGCGCCCCTTGGGCGGACCGCGACAGGCGCGGCCTGCGTGACCACCTTTTTGACCGTCTTGAACGCCTTGCCATCCATCGAGAGCCGGACCTCAAAGCTCGTGGGAACCCGGTCGGCGTACTCGAGCAACCGGTCGCGCGAGAAGACCACGCGCAACACCTTCGCCGGCTTGGGCAGCTCGATCTGTGCCCACTCCTCGCCCGTACTGCCCGCGATCCAGCTGCGCCAGTTGCCGTACAGCCCGTCGTTGAGGTGTGCGACTTGGTGGATGGCATGGCCCGAAAGGCACGACGAGGCCGACGCCTTGCTGCCGTACTGCGCCAGTGCAAGGTTGCGCTTCGTATCCGGACCGTAGACCTCCAACTCATCAATGCACGGTGCGTTTGCGTTCGTGGCGAAGATCACGAACCGGACGAACCTCGCCTCCTGCGCGGGAAACGAGACGACGTTGGCCTTGTCCGACCGAACGGGGGCTTCCCCTGCAAACACCGAGCCAGCAAGACAGGCCAGGATCCCCGTCGCGACCGCCCCACTGCGCACGTGATTCATCGCATTACTCCTTCTCGTCCGGCGCGTACCCACGAACGTCCGGTCCCCGCCGTATGCGCTCAGCGTACCGTAAGGGGCCCCACCGTACAATCATTCCGTCAGGCACGCCGTCCGGCGCGGATATCGCCGACTTCCGCTGCCGGACGTGCGACGGTATAGTCAGCCGGGACGTGGCCGATCTCAGCGACGGCGCCGCTGGGAACGGCCCGGTACGATGTGGACTATCGTCTACGCGCCGGCTCATCCGGCCGTCATAGGGGACAGGGAATGAGAGTCTTGGTCACTGCTGCGTTCGTGGTCCTTGCGATGATCTCGTCCGTCCGCGCGGGCCTGTCGGTCCAACGGGAGCACAACATCGTGACGGTACGGGGCGATCACTTCGTCCTGACGTTCGATATGAACCGGGGCGGGGAGATCGGCGATTTGCGGCTTCACGACGGCGCCCGATGGAACAGCGTGTTCACGCCCGCCACGCCGGCGATCACGTTTCCCAAACTCGAGCTGAGCGACCCACGTGGTCACTACGCGCTGTCGAACGACCGGCACGCCGAGCTGGTCGACCTGAAGAGCAGCCCCGAGAAGATCGCCCTAAAGATACGCGCCACGCCGCATACCACCGAACTCAAGCCGTCAGGCTGGCGGGTCACGCTGACGTATGAGGTCTTTCCTGAGGGTGCGGTCTTCTGTGACCTGGACTGCTAACTGACCGAGGGGCAGTTCGCGTTGTCCCGTGCGAGCGTGTCCTTCACGGTGGCCGACGCGATCCGCAAGGCGCCCAAGTACCGGGACAAGAACACCTCAATCAAGGGCGGTGGCTTTCGAGCGGCCCGCGTCGCGTTCGGCAAGAGCACGGACCCCGCCCGCAGCTTCACCAACGAGATCGAGGTGCTCGTCGAGCACGCCAAGGCGATGGGCGGCTCGGTGGGCTATCGGCAGAAGTACGGCTGGTCTACGTGGACGCTCGGTGCCGGCGGGGACGTGTTGAAGGCGCCTTTCCGCTACCAGAACCGGATCGCCCTCGGCCTGGGCGCCGCGGTGACGGGCAAGCCCAAGAGCAACGTGATCGGGCAGCGCGTCTACCACTGGGTCAACTGGCTCGACACGAAGAACTGGTACCCCACCAACGAGCAGATCGACAAGATGGTCGCCCACCACGGCACGATGCTGATCCTGCACCATGAATGGATGAAGCAGCGCGGCAGCAACGGCCACCCGCACGCCGACTACACCGTGGTCCGGAACCACGAGGACATGGTCCGCATGATCGACTACGCGCATGCCAAGGGCCTGCGCGTCGGCCTCTACATGCGCGGCGTCGAGCCGTACGGGCTGAAGGCCGAGTTCTTCCAGAAGTACTGCAAGCGGAA
>CAYOGX010000567.1:0-4193 GCA_964403235.1 uncultured Planctomycetales bacterium
TAGCGTTCAGAATGGACCAGCACGACGGTCCCGTTGAGATCGAGGACGCCAGTATGACCAGATCGCTGCGGTTGATGTGGGTGTTGGGTGCGCTGTGTGCCGTGCCGTTCGTGGCAGGATGCGATGCGTGGCAGTGTCTCTGGGCCAACACCCAGGCGGTACCCCTGAACCCGGACTTCCTCAAGCCCTTCGGGGCGATGCTGGAGGTGGGGCGCAACCCCGTCTACGTGGCTGTCAGTCCCGACGGCCTATACGCGGCGGTGGCGTCAGAGGGATTGCCGGCCACGGTTGACCCGAGGGGCGTCCTGTCGTTGGTGCTGGCCAACCCGACCGATCCGAACGACCCCAACAACATTGAGCAGCAGACGATCGAAGGCGAAGGTCCCTACGGACTGTTGTGGCTGAGCGACTACACGCTCTTGGTCTGCAATGAGGGCCCCCCGAATCCGACCGGCGCGACGCAGGCCTTCTTGCTCCGCGTGGATCTGGTCCGCGGTTCGGAGTTTCCCAGCGATCCCAGTTTCGGTACCCGTTCGATAGGGTTCCCTCCCAATGCACTGCCCGTCGCCGCGCTCGACGTCTTTGGACCGAGCGAGGCAGTGGTCCTTCCCGGCACAAGCGCGGCGGACGGGACGAGCGTCATCGTCTCCACGCGGTTTAGTGGCGGTGTTTTGCTTGTCCCAGACGTGACCAGAGCCAATCCGGCCGCGGTAAGGGCCGAACTCTTGCTGCAAGATACGAACGACCCGAACAGCCCGATCGACGAACCGCGCGGGATCGATCTCAGCACCGACGGCAGCCGACTGTGGATCTGCAACTACGGAAAGGGGGCCAACCACAGGACGGCGCTGGCGCTCGCCAAGGAGCTGATCGCCGCCAAGCTGAACCGGTTCCGCGGCGTGCCGGGACAAGACCCGAACGCATTGGACAGCGCAGACGAGTGGATCGCCGCCAACCCCGACCTCGACGGGAGGCTCCCATACCGCTGGACGGAACCCGACGACGGACCCGATGACGACGCGGTCGTCCAGGCCGAAGCCCTCATCGCCGATCTGACCGGCTTCAACTCAGACCCCAACTGTACCGATGCCAGCGACCCCAACTGCCCACTGACGCCTGAGCAGTGGGTGGCCAGGGACCCGGATACGTGGCCGACGGATCCAAACGTCGACCCCAACTTGACTGATCCGAGCTCGCTCGTTCTCGGCGATCCTGTAGCGCGCTATCCGTACACCAGCGCCAATCCCGGGATCAGCACCGTCTTGGGAATCCTCAGCCGCCAAACCGAAGCCGACGGGGAGGTGACCGTCTACAGCGTCCCCGGACGGAGCATCGAAGCCCGCATTTCGGTCCCGCCTCGGCCCAGAAGCGTTCGGCTGACCCCGGACGAGAGCCTGGCGGTGGTGACGTGTTCGGGTTACGACGGCCTGACGGGTTCTGTGGTCATCATCAGCACGAGCTCGCTGACGATCGTCGCCCAGCGCGAGCTCAACTTCGTGCCCGCCCTGGTGCGAATCCATGCCGAGGGCGCGCGGGCGTATATCAGCGCGTGGACGGGCGAGCAGATGGCCGTCATCAACCTGCGAAACCTGTGCCCCGCCACCGTCGCCGACCCGACGGACACGCGGGTCTACACCGTGTTCGACCGCCCCGTCGCGATCGACACCACCGGCAATCCCGACGTGCTCTGGTGCGCCAGCTACGGCCTCAACCAGGCCACCCCGCTGGATATCTTCGAGGGAAAGATCCGACTCCCGTGATCCGTATCCCAGTCGATCCGCGGACGTCCGGAACCACTGTCGGGATGGGCTTGGCTCCGGAAGCAAGCGTGGTGCGCGAGCGCGTTGATCGAACCCGGCTCCCGGCCGACCGCGGGGGATGTCGTGTCTGACCCCAGCCCGAGCAGACGACTGGATGTGAACCGCCACTGTCGCGAGATCGACCGCTGCAACCAGCGCGGCGGTCGAATGCTGTCGATTGTGGATCTGCTCGACGCCGGGACGGTCACGGTCGAGCTGGCGGGCTATCTGTTGGCGGCCGTCAGCCGGGGCTGCTCGTTCATGGTCGGCGCGCTGCCCGGCGGAGCGGGCAAGACCACCGTCATGGGGGCGCTGCTGAACTTCCTGCCGCCCGACGTCGAGCTGGTACCGGCCGACAGCGACCAGGTCGTGCGCGACGCCCGCCACGACAAGACCCGTCGCCGATGTTACGTCTGCCACGAAATCGGCGCGGGATACTACTACGCCTATCTGTGGGGGCCGGTGCTGACGGACCTGCTCCAGTTGCCGTCCCACGGGCATATGGCGGCGACAAACCTGCACGCCGACACGATCGACCAGGCCCGGGAGCAGCTCTGCGGTCAGAACGCGGTGCTGACGGACGTGTTCAACCAATTCGGTCTGATGCTGTTCATGGACGTGCGCGGCCGTTGGGGATCGGCGCGGCGGCGCATCGCCACCGTCTACGAGCCGGCGGCGTCGAGCCCACCCCGACTGGTCTACGCCATGGACGGCGCAGGCGAGATCGTAACCACCGAGCCGTCACGCCTGGTCAGCGGCGACGAGCTGACCGCAGCGATGAATCGAATCGAAACCCTTCGCGCCAGCGGCGCCCGAAACATCGAGGAGGTACGGCAGTTCCTCGTGGGGGTCTGACGGTCCGACACCCATCCGAGCCGCGACCGTAAGGGAGCGACCCAGGCTCAGCCGCGCTACCGCGCAGCAACCGGCTTCAGCATCACCTGCCGCATCGCGTCGCGCCAGCGGGGCAATTGGGAACGATTGCAGACCAACAACACGCTGTAGACCTGCTCGTGGCCCACGTCGACCGACACCCGTCCCGGCGTTTGCCGCGGAGCGCGGCGCTCGAAGCCGTTCCAACGCCCGCGTCGGACCTCGCCCACCTCAACGACGGCGTCTTGCCATCGGGCGCGCGTGGCCAGTGTCACCCTTCCCGGGCGCAACGGCATGAGCACGAGCGCCGTCGACTCGCCCAGGTCGCGTCCGTCGAGACTCAAGACGATCCCCTCGGTGTCGTCGGCCAGGCGCACGCGACCGCCGATTCGCAGCTCGCCCTGGACCTCCGCCGCCCGAAGATGGTTGTCCTTGCCCAGCCATAGCAGTGCGGGACGTTGCCGGCGGATCGTCAACGTGACCGCCGCGTCGCCCTCGCCGTGCGTGATCGTGCGGTGCGGCGCGGTCTCGTCGGCATTGAAGAAGACCATCACCCGACCGCCGTCCTGTAGCGGCACGCGCATCACGTGGATGTACGGGTTGTTCGGCTTGACCACAGCAGGATGAACCTGGGCCAGGTCCAGCACGTGTCGGTAGAGCGCAACGTAAGCGGCGATGGTGGCGCGCTCGGTTCGCAGCTCGATCGGATCGGTCGAGAACACGGTCCGCCCGCGGCCGACGCGGTGTTCGAAGACGACCGGCCGGCCGTCGGCGGACCGCCACAGCGGCTTGGCGCCCGCGGGCTCGACGTCGATGCAGGCCCTGGCCCCCGGGATCGTCGGCCAGTTCGGGTCCGTCGGGCGAAGCGCCTCGGCCGGTGCCTTGGCGAAATCGATCCCGGCGTACCGTTGCTTGACGAACTGAACGCCGCACAGCTCGGTCAATCGTTGCACACGCGTTCGCCGACGCAACGGGTCGAACGACACGTCACCCGACGCGTACAACGTCCCGCCACGCCGGACGAAACCAAGCAGTTGCATGTACGCTGCGTCGGTCAGGCAGAACGGGATGGGCAGGAAGATCACCTTGGCCGCGGCCGGCACGGTCGTCAACGCGTGTTCGTTCAGCATCCCCAGATTGTCAACGTGGCAGGCCAGCACCAACTGGATGCCGTTGAGGATGCCCTCGATCACGGTCCGTTTCCGCCCGCCGAGCCGGTGCGTGTCCGGCGTCATGACGTAGACGCTCGGCGGCTCGTAGACGCACCGGAAATGGCGGAACAGCAGACTCTGGTTCCGATGCACGTAGGCCGTGTCCTTCTCGACCTCGTCGCACGGGTAGACCATGCCCCAGGGGAAGACGGCATGGCTGCTGTCCTTCCAGCACCAGTTGTGGATCCGCGATCCGCCAAGCCCGAGCGTATAGTGGGCGACGGCCAGGAACAGGTCGATCGCCTGGGCGTGCGTACGGGCCTTGTGATAGCCGTACGCGGCCGGGACGGACCAGGCGGGATGCGTCTTG
>CAYOGX010000568.1:0-4183 GCA_964403235.1 uncultured Planctomycetales bacterium
TGGGCGTATCGGGCCGGGCCTTTCGCAACGCCGTCACGAACGGCTCGGTCCGCTCGGTGACCATCTCAGGCTTCATGTTCGGCAGGCAATCGAGGACGTACATGGCGGCGTCGACCTCAGCCATCAGGGCACCGACCTCCGGGTCGAGCTTGCCGTTGCCCGAGAAACCCAGGTTGATTACGGGCCGATCGAGCCGTCGGCCCAGAATCGAGGTGTGGACCATCCCCGGACGGGCCGCGCACCCCCCCTGGGCGATCGACGTGCCGTAGTAGACGATGGGCTTGGCGCGTCCGGCCGGACGCGGCGGCGGCTTGGCCAACCTGGCCTTGGAACCGATGCCCAGGCTCAACAATTTGACCCCGTTGTACAGCGGTAGGTAGAGCAGGTACTCGTGGGCGCCTTCGGGGATGCCGCTGGCCAGCGCCGCTTCGTTGGTCGGCGACTTCTCCGGCCGACCGTTGCCGATCCAGCACCATCGCCCCTCGTGCTTGACGTACAGATCGACACCGCTGACGCCGGTCGCGGGCATGTGGGCCATCGCAAGGCTCTTCTTGGTGACGGTCCAGCGTGCGGCGATGGCGTCGGCGTCGGTGACGAACCTCACGCACATCCCGGCCGTGTGCGTGCTGAGGCTCCAGACCGGGTCGCGGACCACGCCCTTGGCCTTGGCCGGCAGGCGGTGGTAGAACTCGGCCGTGTCGGTCCAGCCCTTGCCCTCGATCTCCAAATCGCGGGCGTCGTACCACAACCATTTGCCCTTGGGGTCCTTCTCGGCCGTCGCGGCGTCAAGCGCCTCGAGCCGGTCCATACACAAGTCCTCACCGAGGACCCGTGGCGGCCCGGCGAGCAGCCCGGCGAACAGGCCCACGACGCATCCTACCCAACCGATTCGGCCAATCTCCGTCGTGCGATATGATGTCATGTTGCTGGTGACTCCCAATTCTTGTCGGCAGGGCCCGCGCCGCAACGCGTCGACGGCAACCCCTTGCACTGAACACAGTGTTCCGGTCTCAGCGCTCGAACCGGTGGACTCCGGGCGAGTTCAGGGCGAACGTGCTCCCCGTTTCGCCCGCACCGACGCGCTTCCATCGGCCCTCGAGCACCATCTGTAGCGGGTCGCTTGGCTGGTCCTTGACGCCGATCACGATCGCCTTGTCGCCGGCCTTGATGTCGAGCCGCACGTTGCGATACAGGACGTCGCTCACGCCGATCTCGGGGCACGCCTTCGGTAGCCGCGGTCGGATGCACAGGCCCGTCGCGTCGGGGTCGAGCCCGAGGAACCCGTGGATCACGATCGACGGGATCAGGCTGGATTCCCAGAACTCATGGTCGACGCCGATCCCGCCGGCTGTGCCGCCTCCCTGGAGCGTCGTGCCATGCTTGCCGCCCTCGTAGTATTTCCGGTAGCCGCCTTCGGCCCAGACCTCCCGCTCCCATTTCAGCATATCGGTCATGCGCCGCCAGGCCGGGTCCGGACCCAGGACGTGCAGGTACGCCCAGAAGTCATAGAACGCAAACCCGAGCACCGCGCCGCCGTCCTGGATCTGACCGCCCCACCGAATCGATTCGGGGGCCGTCCAGCCCTGACCGTACCATTCAACGTTCCGCTTCGTCGTCGCCCGGGGACCGAACCGCCAGTGGTAGATGTCAGCGCCCGTCGAGGTATCGCCCTTGACGATCCGCTTGCCCGTGACCCAATCCATGATGGCCCGGGCGTGCTCGTCCGACGCGATCCCGTACCAGATGGCGTCGAGATTGAGGAACGTGTAGCCGTAGTCGTGCGGCTGGCCGTCCTTGTCGATGCAGGCGATGAACCTCCCCGCGTCGGGGTTCCAGAACTTGCGGTTGGCGGTCTCCTTGACCGCGGCCGCGTGCCGTCGCAGCTCGGCCGGATCGAACGCGAGCGCCCCGCGGGGAACGTTCCACCCGGGATGGTCGAGGAGCGCCTGCTCGACGTCGGCCATCGTCACCGTGGCCGCGTAGTACTGTGACGTCGCATACATGTCATCCCAACCGAAGGGCATCAGGTCCCAGTAGTTGTTGCCGATGCCGTGCCCGTATCGCATCGTCTTGGTGCCGTCCGGATTGACGACGAAGCCGGCCAGGCCATCGTGGCCGACCCACGGGTTGCGGATGTGGTTGTGCTCCAGGCCGCCCATGACGGTCTGCTGATGGCGCAGCGCCGTCCGCATCTTGTTGACGACCGCGCGGAGAAACGCCAGGTCGCCCGTCCAGCGATAGGCGTTCCAGCAGGCCAGGATGAAGATCGGGTTGTTGATCGTGTGGCGCGTGTCGTAGACGGTGAAGAACGAATCGATGGCGAACTTCGCGGGCGGTTTGGCGACCTGACCCGGGGCCAGGCAGATGCGAATTTGCCTGATCCGGCCCTTCCACTTCGGGTGGCGGTGCATCCTGATCAGCGAGTGCGTCGTCTTGGAGACGCCTTCATAATCCGGGTTGCCGGTGCCGGAGGGGATGTAGACGCGGCGCTCGGCGCTAAAATCGGTGTCGTTCTCGCCGAGCCATTCGACGTAGGGCCGAACGCCGGCGGGCGACTTCGGCGTACGGGTCCAGCGGAGCTGCAAGAACGGCGCGTTGAACGCGTCAACGGTGACGTAGGTCGGCGTCGTAATCGCAGGCGACGGGCCCGTCGCCACCAGTTGCCACTTCTTGTCGACGATGCCCAGCGACCGAACGTTCTGAAGGCCCCACCCTTCGATGGCCTTGGCCCGTCCATGAGGCGAGTCGGGATAGTGCCGCAGCGAATGTTGCCACACCCAGCCGGGCCCGTCGTCCTGGAAGTGCCAACCCGCGGTGGGCCCTTCAGGCCCAGGGGGCGCTTGCGTCCACATGGGGAACGGCCAGCCCTGCTCATGGGCGTGCGAGAAGTGCTGGTGCGTGTGGACGTAGCCCTCCGCGTCGAGCTGGATGCTGCGGAGCATGTGGCGGTGGATGTCCTGGATCGACCCGGACAGGCGCGGGTGAATGGCGCCGCCCATCCACATGTCCGACGTGGTCACGTACTCTTGATTGAACAGGCACTTGCCCGCGCCGCCTCGCGACTTGAAGTGATACCACAGATACCGGCTAAGCCACTGCGCGTCGGTCTCATGACCCGCGAAGAAGAATCGGGGGAAATGTGCGGGTATGTCCTCCATCAAGTCGGTCGGTTCCGGAAACACGGCGCTGCTCCTCGTCGTGGGACGCTCGGCCGCCACACCCACACCACCGATCGTACATACACCGACTGCGACCACAACTGCCCTGATTTGCCTACGCATGAACCTGTCGCCCATCTGCTACAGCTAGTCCGTCCGCATGCGCGTGCGGCACCGTGCCATACGCGGCAGACAGCGGCCGCGCAGTCTAGACGAAACCCGCCGGATTTCACAGAAGCCCCCGCTTCACAACCCGCGCTCACCTGATCCCTGAAGCCTATCTGGCTGCCGCGTGGCATGGGCAGGGCCCAACCCGCGAGGGTTGGGTTTTGCCCGTGCGGAGGCCCAATTGGGCATCGGGACACCCGCGCCCTCTGGCGAATATTCAGAACTGCAAGTAGATGAACCCCTGCGCTTCCCCACCCGTGCAGATGGCCAGGTACAGCACCATGAACACCACCAGCGCCATCCGAACCACGGCCAGCTCGAGCAGCCAACGCAGCCTGGATTCGTACGCGAACTGATACGCCCACGTGGCGAAGATCAGGATCAGCGCCCAGACGGGACACCTCGGATCGGCCCAGCCGGCCGTGAAGATCCCCGAGACGATCTGGCAGGCGTGGGCGAAGCTCTCGGCCCTGAAGAAAATCCACGCGAACGCGACGAAGGCGAAGACGAGCATCTGCTTGACGAACGTCGGTACCCTGTCTCGGTAGAACGGGCTACGTTCGAGTTCGCGGGTCACGACACGGCCGGCCGCGTGCAGCGCACCCCAAATCACGAACGTCCAGGCCGCCCCGTGCCACAGGCCCGAGATTACCATCGTCAACACCATGTTCCGGTACGTATTGAACGTCCCCTTGCGATTGCCCCCCAGCGGGATATAGACGTAGTCCTTGAACCACGTCGACAGGCTGATGTGCCACCGGCCCCAGAACTCGCCCAGCCCCGTGGCCAGGTAGGGGTTGTTGAAGTTGAGCATCAGGCGGAAGCCCATCATCCGTGCGACGCCCCGGGCCATGTCG
>CAYOGX010000569.1:0-4172 GCA_964403235.1 uncultured Planctomycetales bacterium
GCGGATGGTCTCGTCGGTGATCCTGTCGGTCGGCCCCATCCGGTGCAACTGGAAGCTGGTGATCACCAGGCCCATCACCGCCGCGGCGAACAGCGCCAGGACGATGCCGTACCGAAATCGGATCAACACCATCATCAAGCCCGCTACGGCGAAGAACGAGGCCAGCACGTACAGAAGGGCCACCGCCTGCCGAACGGTCAGGCCCTGGCGGATGAGCTGGTGATGCAGATGGTGGGCGTCTGGGGACATGGGACTTCTGCCCGCCCGGACGCGTCGGAAGATGGCCAGCCCCGTGTCCATCGCGGGCAATCCGAAGACCAACAGGCCCCCGTAGAAGTAGCGAATGTTCAAATCACCCAGGAGCAGAAACAGGACCGCCGCGACGAACCCCAAGACCATACTGCCCGCGTCCCCCATGAAGATGCTGGCGGGGTTGAAGTTGTACGGCAGAAACCCGAGGATGGCCCCCAAGATGGCCAGACACACGATCATTCGCGTGGGGTCGTAGACCTCGTCGAACCCGAAGCGGGCCAGTGTCACCGTAAGCACCGTCAGGGCCGACACCATGATCACGATCACCCCGGAGCACAGCCCGTCCAGCCCGTCGAGTAGGTTGACGGAATTGCAGACGGCCAACACGACCAGCACGCTGAAGGCGGCTGAGAAGGCCATCCTCACCTCTTCGGAGGGATGCAGCCCGAGCGGATCGAGCAAGACCCTGCCGATCTTGAGCCCCACCCCGGAGAAGATCAGGACGTAAGCGGCCAGGAGCTGCCCGCCCACCTTGATCACCGGTTTCAGGTCGGTCAGGTCATCGAGCAGGCCGACGGCGGTGGCGATCGCGGCCCCGATGACGATCCCGATGATGGGGCCCTTCGCGCCCGGATCGTCGAGGAAGACGAGGCTGCCCAATACGACGGCCACCAGCCAGGCGGCGAGGATGGCCAGCCCTCCCAGGTACGGCGTCGGCTCGGCGTGCAGCTTTCGACCCGTCGGCCGGTCCACAATGCCCAGTGCCGTCGCAGCACGGGCGAAGAGCGGCGTCGTCGCCAGCGAGATCGCCATTGCCACAAGGAAGACCCACAGATAGTCCGTCAGGACGCGCGAGACCGTTTGGGGGGACAGAACGGGCCCCCCTTCGCTACGAATGATCAACAACGGTAGACTCGCCCCGAGGTCCATCAGCACACGTGTTCCCAGATCGGCGATGCGCGGTCTGTCGAGGAACAGCTACCCCGCAACCCGGATTGATTCAGCATCGCTGCTAACACGTCCCATGTCAACCGGGACTACGCTTGCCCCCGCGCCGGCCGACGAGCCACGACCAATCCGTCCATCCAGGTGCCTTGTCGGACCAGCTCGACGTCGACGAAGCCAACGGATTCTAGGTCCGCTCGGATCTCCGACAGGCTGTAGGTCCCGCCGGCCTCGGTGCAGGCCAACATATTGATCGCGAACAGGGCCCCTCCGGGTGGTCGGGTGTGGGACTCGTCCATAATGATGTCGCGGATGACGATCGTGCCGCCGGCGTCCAATGCGGATAGACACTTGCGATACAGCTGCCGATTCTGCTCGGAACTGTTCTGATGGATGATGGCCGACAGGAGCACCATGTCATGGCCGCCCGGCAACGGACCCTTGTGGAAATCGCCCGACGCCAGATCGACCCGATCGAGCAGCCCCTCGGCCTCGAGGCGCTCTCGGGCCATCTCGATCACCGGGGGAAGGTCGAACAGCGTCACACGCATGTCGGGCACCGCCCGCAACAGGGCGATCGTGTAGGTCCCGGAGGCGCCACCCACGTCGAGCGCCCGACGGAAACGCCCGGGGTCCAGCACGGCGACGATGCGGTCGGCCATTCCCCGGCCAGCCACGTGCATCGCCTGAATGAACGCACGGCGCTGGGCCTCATCGCCCAGCATCCCTCCCAGATCCGAGGCCGGTCGACCCGTGCGGACCACGTCGGCGAGTCTGTCCCAGCGATGGGCACAGCCGGCCGTGTGCACCACCATGGGCAAGACACTCGACGCGTCCGTCGCGGACAGCAGCGGGACGAGCTCGGCGGGCATGGAGAACGCCTCGCCCGTCTTGATCAGCAGCCCCGTGGCGGCCAGCGCGTTGAGCAACACCTCGGTCGCGCGCGGGTCGGTGCCCAGCGCGTCGGTCAGTTCGTCCGCCGTCTTGGCGGCATCGCCCAAAGCCTCGAAGACGCCAAGCTCGGCCGCCGCCAGCAGCGCCTGGCCGCCCTGAAAGCCTCGAGCCTGCTCGAGGATCGATTCACCCGTCCGTTGCTCAGCCATCTCGGGGTCCTCCCTTCTCTACGATTGTACGGCATCGGCGCGCCACCCGTTCCATGGCCGGCTCGCTACGTCCCCTCACCGCTGCTGGCCAGGTAGTGCTTCTGCTCGGGCGTCAGCTTGTCGATCTTGATGCCCATCGATTGCAGCTTAAGCTTGGCGACCCAATCTTCGACCTCGCTCGGGACGTCGTGGACGCGGGTCTCGAGCTTGCTGCCGGCCTTACGGGCGTACTCGCCGGCCAACGCTTGCGTGGCGAAACTCATGTCCATCACGCTGGCGGGGTGTCCCTCGGCCGCGGACAGGTTGACCAGTCGCCCTTCCGCCAACAGGAAGATCCGTCTGCCGCCCGACAGCACATACTCGTCCACGTGGTTGCGAACTCCGCGGTTGACCTTCTTGGCCAGCTTCGCCAGGGCCGGGATGTCCAACTCGACGTCGAAGTGCCCGCTATTGCAGACGATCGCGCCGTCCTTCATCTTGGCGAAGTGCTCGCGACGGATGACGTGCTTGTCGCCGGTGAGCGTGACGAACAGGTCACCATAACGCACCGCCTCGGCCATCGGGGCCACGTTGAACCCGTCCATTGCCGCTTGCAGCGCCCGCAGCGGATCGACCTCGGTGACGGTGACGTGCGCACCCATGCCCCGGGCGCGTTCTGAGACGCCCCGCCCGCACCACCCGTAACCGGCCACCACGACCTTGGCGCCCGCCAACAGGATATCCGTCGCGCGGACGATCCCGTCAAGCGTGCTCTGGCCCGTGCCGTACCGGTTGTCGAACAGGTGCTTGGTGGCCGCATCGTTGACGGCGATCACCGGGAACATCAGCGCGCCGCTGCTCTCCATCGCGCGCAGCCGGATCACGCCGGTGGTGGTCTCCTCCATCGAGGCGATGATCGCGCCGGCATGGGCCTTACGCTTGGTGTGCAGTTGATTGACCAGGTCCGCCCCGTCGTCCATGGTGACGTTCGGCCTCTGGTCGATGGTGGCGTTGAGGTGCTGATAGAAGACCTTGACGCTCTCGCCCCTTCGGGCGTAGACGCTGATCCCGAAGTCCTTGACCAGTGAGGCCGCCACGTCGTCCTGCGTGCTCAGCGGGTTCGACGCGCACAAGGCCACCGTCGCGCCGCCGGCCTTGAGCGTCCGCACCAGGTTGGCCGTCTCGGCCGTAACGTGTAGGCAGCAACTCATTCGCATCCCACGCAGGGGTTTGGTCTTGCCGAACCGCTGTCGGACGAGCTGCAGAACCGGCATGTCGTTGTCGGCCCATAGGATCCGCTTTTTGCCTTCCGGTGCCCGCTTCGGGTCGCTGATGTCACAGCCGATCTTCGCCATCGTTTCGTCTCCTTTCGTCTCGCTTGTGGGCCACGGGCGCCTTGCCTGCCAGTGGCCTTGACGCTTCTGACACGATCACCACTCGCAGTAGACCGCCAGTGGCACGCATAAACAGCCGCAGACGGCTCTCAGGCCGTCCCGGTATTCTCAGCAATCAGCGCATACAGGGACGGGTGCGTACGCTCCGTCTCCTGCTCAGCGCTCGTGCTGCCCAACTCGACGATTCGCCGCGTGTCCATGCCGACCTCGGCCGCCATCGACGACAGCCGCTCCGCCGAAAACCCCATCCACAGATCGCCCATGGACTGACGCAGCTCGTCATCCTGATGCTCGGCCAACTCGACGATCAGCAACGTGCCGCCAGGCCGAAGCACCCGGGCGATCTGACCCAACGCCCGAACCGGATCGCCCACGTGATGGAGCACGAGCATCGCGACCGCCAGATCAAGCCGATCCGTCTCGATCGGCAAGGCCTCCAGTTCCCCCCACCGCATCTCGACGTTGCTCAACCCGTGGGCGTTCGCGCGCTGGCGCGCCC
>CAYOGX010000570.1:0-4171 GCA_964403235.1 uncultured Planctomycetales bacterium
GATCGCCTGTATGAACGAACGTCGTGTGGCCCCATCGTGCATCGCGAGTCCTCCTTACGAATTGCCGAGACCGTCGGCTGACAAGAAAATAACATTTTTCCTGCGCCTCTGCAAAAGCCGTCTCAAAACCGTTGCGATTCCCTAACGGATGGGACGAGGGAAGCTGGTGCAAGGGTCGTCGAAGCCTGCCCGGATGGTCAGTGGCGCCTGCTGTTCGCCTTGGCCCGGTATGGCGGGCTACGTTGTCCCTCCGAAATCCTGGCGTTGCGATGGCGCCACGTCGATTGGAAACGGGACCGGATCACGATTCACTCTTCCAAGACGGCACATCAGTCCGATGGTGGCATTCGGCAGATACCTCTATTTCCCGAGCTTAGGCCCCATCTGCTGGAGACCTTTGAGCGAGCCGAGCCCGGAACGGAGTGGGTGACCACCCGCTGCCGCGATACGGCCGTGAACCTGCGGACGCAACTGACGCGAATCATCCGGCGGGCAGGACTAACTCCGTGGCCGAAGCTCTGGCAGAACCTCCGAAGCACCCGCCAAACCGAGTTGGCCGAAGCCTTTCCCATGCACGTCGTCTGCCGGTGGATCGGGAACTCACAACCCGTCGCGGCAAAGCACTCCCTGCAAGTCACCGACGAGCACTACAACCAAGCCGCAACAGGTACGGTGGACGCCGAGGACGCGGCCCAGAAAGCGGCGCTAATTCCGGCGCAGAACATGTCTGATCCAACCCGCACCGACTCGCACGCCCAAACGGCCGAATCCGAGAATGGCATGGAAGTCAGCGCGTTACGGAACGATGCGAATCCATGCGACGACGACGAATCGGTGAGGATGGGCGAGGCGGGATTCGAACCCGCACGGGCCTTTCGGCCCAAGGGATTTTAAGTCCCTAGCGTCTGCCGTTCCGCCACTCGCCCGGCGTTGGCACGGCCAGGACCTGCGTCAGCGTCCACCCTCCCGATGGGTGCCGCGGGGACGGGTTGGCACGCTGGCGGGCCGAGCACGCACTCCCCCGCGATGCCACCGACCGCCGCACTGCCCCATCGAACACCTCCGGCACCCCATTCCTGTCATGCTCCTTGAGCAGGCCGATGGTCCTCAACCACGCCCATTGTACACCCACGACCCGTGTCCTCTCCCGTCCCCCTGTCCCCACTGGCCCGGCAGGCCAATGCGCTCAATGATCCTCGAAGATCGTGCAGGTTGCAATGCGGAATCCCTGACCGCTTCACGATCCGGGCAAATTCGTGCGTGGCCCAATCAGCCCAGAGCGGCGTGCCATCCTCCCCGTTGAAACAATGCGGAGGCTTCGGTCGCTGCTGGGCTCCCTCAACCCCCTTGGGCCCGTCGCGGTACAGCACGCTCAGGTTGTGAGTGCCTTCCGATAATTCACGAAGCCGCTTCTCTTGGATTTCAACCCAGAGTAGCACGCCCCGTGAGGCCCAGGGGTTGAGGCGTCTGACGTCGTCCGGGTTCGCTTACGCCGCACGCTGAGGCGGTGGGAGAAGAAGCCGGAGGAGTACCTTGGCCTGCTTCATCTGGTCTGCGCCCTCATCACGTATCGTTGCGATGGGTCATTCGGATAGCCACTTGGTGATTCCGCCGGCGTCTGGGGGCGAAAAATTTTTACCTCGACGCCTATTGCCATAGCAATCAGGCATCTGGTATAGTTATGGTAACCGCCATACCACGGGGGCGGGCTCAATGTATCGGTGGGAAGTGATTACGCAAGTTCTTCGAACAGCCTAAGCACGACGCATCTCAACCGCACCACGGATGGATACGGGAGCCAAGACAATGACAAGGTATCACTCAATCGCGTTGGTGATGATCTCGGGGTTGTTGGCGTGCCCGGCGCAGGTCACCGGAGCTGCCGACCTCAGTATCACCAAGGATGACGGTGTGACGAGTGTGACGCCGGGCGATCCGGTCACCTACACGATCACCGTCACGAACCATGGACCCTCCCCCGTCCTCGCGGCCTACGTCGAAGACATCTTCTCATCCAAGCTGAAGAACGTCAGTTGGAACGCGGTGGGGACCGGTCTGGCCATCTACAATCCTAGTGGCACGGATGACATCACTGAATTGGTCTTCCTTCCACCGGGGGCGGCCATTACCTACAACGTTACCGCGACGGTCAAGCCCGCAGCGTCAGGTACGTTGTTCAACACCGCTACGATATGGTCGCTCCAATACGACCCGGATACGTCGAACAACTTGGCGTCCGACAACGACACTCTGACCACGCCGTTGGAAGAGGCGGACCTGGTGGTCACCAAGGACGACGGCCAGGCCACCGCAGAACGTGGCGAGGCCCTCGCCTACACCATCACCGTCACGAACGCCGGGCCTGACGACGCCAACGATGTTATTGTCACGGACAACTTCCCGGCGGCGGCGTTAATGAACGTCAATTGGACCGCGGCAGGGACCGGCGGCGCTAGCGGGTTTCCCGCCTCCGGATCGGGCAACATCAACCACACGGTCGATCTCCCTGCTGGTGCCACCATCACCTACGGCGTGACGGCCGTCGTCCAACCCTTCGCGCCTTCCTCGGTGATCAACACGGCGACCGTCTCGTCGCTTGTCTCGGATCCTGATCCGGGTAACAACGTCGCGACGGACATAGACGCCGTCACGGGTAGCCCACTGCCCGATGCGGACCTGGTGGTGACCAAGGATGACGGGCAGGACATCGTCGCTCCCGGCGATCCGGTCACCTACACGATTGGCATTACCAACGTGGGTCCGGACCCGGCCGTCGACGTGACGGTCATGGATCCCAAGCCGGCAGAGCTCCTTAATATGACTTGGGGTGCGGTGGGCAGCGGAGGAGCCACAGGGTTCTCCGCCACCGGAACGGGCTCGATCAACGATTCGGGGATCACGTTGCCACCGGGCGGGACCGTGACCTACACGGTCACCGGAACGGTCGATCCCAACGCGACCGGGGCCCTGACCAATACGGTGGGGGCGTCCAGTCTCTCGGCCGACCCGGACCCGTCCAACAACATTGCGTCAGACACGGACGCGATCATCCCGCCAGGGAAGGCGTCTGACCTGGCCATCACGAAGGACGACGGTCAGACGAGTGCGGTACCCGGCGAGCCGGTCGTCTACACGATCACCGTCACGAACAACGGGCCGAACGCCGACGTTGCGTTCGTCAGTGACATCTTCTCATCGAAATTCGCGGCCGTCGGGTGGACCGCCGTTGGGAGCGGCGGCGCTGTCTATTTGCCTTCGGGAATGGGCGACATCAATGAGGGACTTCTGTTGCCGTCGGGAGCGACCGTGACCTACACCGTCATCGCGAAGGTCGATGCCTCGGCGACCGGTCTGCTGATTAACGTCGCCAAGGTGTGGTCACTCCGGCCCGACCCGGATCCGTCGAACAACATCGCGACCGACATCAATACGCTGACCACGCCGGCGGAGGCAGCGGACCTGGTGGTCACCAAGGACGACGGTCAGGCCACCGCAGTCCGCGGGCAACCCCTCACCTACACCATCACCGTCCGTAACAACGGTCCTGATGACGTGTCCAATGCCATTGTCAGGGACATCTTCCCGCCGATAGCGTTGTGGAACGTAACGTGGACCGCGGCGAGGACCGGGGGCGCGACCGGCGTCCCGCCCTCTGGGACGGGGAACATCTTGCACATGGTCGATCTGCCCGTCGGTGCCACGATCACCTATGCCGTGACGGCTGGAGTCCGTCCCACCGCTCCTCCCAGGGTGTCCAATACGGTGGTCATATCGTCGCCTATCAGCGACCCTGACCCAAGCAACAACGTCGCGACGGATGTGGACATCGTGACGGGTGCCCCGCCGCCCGAGGCCGACCTTCAGGTCACCAAGGACGACGGACAGGACATCGTCGCACCCGGCGATACGGTCACCTATACGATTACCATTACGAACGCGGGTCCGGATCAGGCTGACGACGTTGAGGTCAAGGATCCCAAGCCGGCAGAGTTCCTTGATATGAGTTGGGGTGCGGTGGGCAGTGGCGGTGCTACGGGCTTCACCCCCACGGGTACGGGCGCGATCAACGATTCGGGGATCACGCTCCCGGCTGGCGCGACCCTGACCTACACCGTTACCGGGACGGTCGACCCCAATGCGAGCGGCGCCGTCACCAATGCAGTGTATCCTC
>CAYOGX010000571.1:0-4165 GCA_964403235.1 uncultured Planctomycetales bacterium
TCGAGCGACATCCAACGACGCCGTTCATCTTGAGCGGGCCGAACTACCTGATCGAGTTCCAGGCCCTGGTCCAGCTGATGAAGCGATGCGCGAACGTGGCCTGTGAGATCTCCTGCTTGCAGGGGTTCGGCGGGGTCAGGAACCTGGTGGACCGGGTCGGCGCGGACCGGGTCCTGTTCGGGACGGGGGCGGTGCTGAACTACCCGGCCTGCAACGTCGCGAAGCTCGATCACGCCGAGATCAGCGACCAGCAGCGATCAGCGATCGCCAGGGAGAACGCGCTTCGGCTGTTCAACGTGTAGAGCTCCCCGTGCCGACCGTTATCCTTTCAAACGGCGCCACAGTGCCTATCATTGCTACGTGGGCGGACGGACCGCCCCTACATCTGACCGGTGCGTGGCCATGAGCGTCATCGAGCTTCAATCCGTGAGCAAGAACTACGGTGCGGTCCGGGCGTTGGACCAGGTCACCTGGACCGTCGATGCGGGCCAACTGCTGGGGTTCCTCGGTCCGAACGGGGCGGGCAAGACCACGACGATCCGAATCCTGCTGGGCTTTCTGAAGCCGACGAGCGGCCGTGCTCGCGTCCACGGGCTGCACGCGTGGCGGGACTCGCCGAGGATCCGCGCGAAGGTCGGGTATCTGCCCGGAGACGTGCGGTTGTACCCGAACCTGACGGGCGAGCAGACGGTCAGATTCGTGGCCGACGCGCGCGGGCGCGGCGGTGGGGTGGACGCGGAGCCTCTGGCGAAGGCGTTCGAGTTGGATCTTCGACCGCGCGTGCGGACGTACTCCCGGGGCATGCGCCAGAAGCTGGCACTGATTCTGGCGATGATGCATCGGCCGGAGCTGCTGATCCTGGACGAGCCCTCGTCGGGGTTGGACCCGTTGATGCAGCAGGTGCTTCACCAGGCGTTCCGCGACGTCGTGGCCGACGGCCGGACGGTGTTGTTCAGCAGCCACAGCCTGCCCGAGGCGGAGGAATTGTGCGAACAGGTGGTGATCCTGCGCGAAGGTCGGTTGGTGGCGTCCGAAAGCATCGCGGAGTTGCGGCGGCGCGCGGGCCATCGGGTCGGCCTGAAGTTCTCACAGCGCGTCGAGAAGCTCCCGCCCGCACCGGACGGGCTTCTGATCGACCGTTCTTCCGAGGTGCACGTCCGCGGCCGATGGCACGGGGACGTTCGCGAACTGATGCGTTGGTCGACGTCGTTGCCGCTCGAGGACGTGACGATCGAGCGCGCGGATCTGGAGGACCTGTTCATCGACTACTACGAGACGCCCATTTCCCATGAGGCCGGCACAGCCGGCCCTACGAACGATGGGGTGCCTGGTGGCGATCGTGACGTGCCGGGAGGGATGCGGTCATGAACCGGGCGCTGATTGCCAAGACGGTTCGGGATCACGGGTCGTTGTTCCTGCTGGTGTTTCTGGCGGCGGTGGGTGTGGCGCTGCTGGTGATCGTGGCCCTGTCTTCGGCGCCCATTGAGCTGATGAGCCAATGGATGAATCTGCCGTGGGTGCGCAACTTGTTTCGCATGCTGCTGGGCGCGGACATCATGGACATGCTGAACCGAACGAGTTTCGCGGCGTTTGCGTTCGTGCACCCGATGATGCTGTCACTCGTGTGGGCGTTTCTGATCGTGATTTGCACGCGCGTGCCCGCCGGCGAGGTGGATCGCGGCACGGCCGACCTGCTGTTGTCGCTGCCCGTCTCCCGTTGGGGAGTCTACGTTTCGGTGTCGGTCGTCGTCTTCGGGTGCGGGGCGCTTCTGGCCGTCGCCCCGTGGTTGGGCGCGTGGCTCAGTGAGCGTGTCCGGGATTGGCCGGAGCCGCTGCTGCTCGGCCGACTGTTCCTGGCGGCGGTCAACAACCTGGTCGCGGTCTGGGCGGTGGCCGGCGTGGGGATGGCCGTCAGCGCATGCTGTTCGCGCCGCGGCACAGCCGTGGCCGTGCTGTTCGCATATTTGTTGGGATCATTCTTGTTGAACTTCCTGGCCACACTGTGGGAACCGGCCGAGCGATTGGTGTTCCTGAGCTTACTGAATTACTACCGCCCACTGATCATCATTCGCGACGCCGGTCTGGATGCGGGCGATATGGCCGTGCTTGCCGCCGTCGCCGTGGCCGGTTGGCTCATCGGCGGGGTTGTCTTCGCCCGGCGCGACATTCGGACGACCTGATTGCAGCATCCCAAGATGCCGCCGCGGGGGTCGCTGCTCCGCAGCGGCGAGGAGAGCGCGGCCGGCCCAATGACCATCACCGAACCCGATAACCCGGGACTCGAGCCGACCGAATCATCGTGCGACCTCGCGAATGGGGGGACTGGCGGCATTCGCGAGACGACCATCGACCTGGCGATATGCATCGCGGCCACGACGCTGACCGCCGTCGGCGTCGCCGGCATGGTCCTCGTCCGTGGCACGCTCTACCGCGGGTATGCGTTTCCGCTGCTGATGCTGGCCTCCAGCGGGTACATGCTGGTGGCCGTTCTCGGCGGGGGCCTTCGACGGCGGTACGGACGGCTCATCGTCGCGGCGCTCGCGCTCTGCTGGCTCGGCGATTACGTCGGGCCCGGCCGCTTCATGACCGGGCTGGCGGCGTTCCTGCTGGCGCACTTCGTGTTCATGGCGGCGTTCTGGGTACGGGGGATTGAGGTGAAACGGTTGGTGGGGTCGATCGTGGTCGTGCTGGCCGTCAGCGGCGGCCTGGCCTTCTGGCTGTTCCCGCGCGTGCCCGCCGCCGACCGTGTCCCGATCGTCGCTTACGTCCTCGTGATCAATGCGATGATGGTGTTGGCCGGCGGGACGCGCGGCGGGCCCGGCCACCTGCTGATCGTGTTGGGCGCCGCGGCGTTCTATGTGTCGGACGTGCTGCTGGCCCGCGGCAAGTACGTCTCGTCGGGGTCGTTCAACACGGTCATCGGGTATCCCCTTTACTACACGGCCTGCATGCTGTTTGCTTATAGCGCCGCCGCTCGTCGCGCCGACCGGGTCAAGGCGGATCGGCCGGGCGAGGGGCATGCTGAGGAGCCATCCCATGCGTAGCAACCTGAACAGACGCGAGTTCATCGCCGGCGCCGGTGCGGCAGCGACGATAGGGACGCTGCCCGCGGGCGTGCACAGCGAGACGAAGTCGAGCAAGCCCCCGGGGCCCAATGACAGGCCGCGACTGGCCCAGATCGGCTGCGGCAGCATCGGCCGGTACAACGCCAAGATCGTGCTGGACCTGGACCGGGCCGATTACGTCGCCGTGTGCGACCCGGACGCGAACCGCGCGAACGACTGGGTCCAGTGGATGGGTGAACGGCAGAAGCACAAGCCGGACGCCTACGGTGACTTCCGCAAGATGCTCGACCGCAAGGACGTCGACGCCGTCTGGATCAGCACGCCCGACCACTGGCACGCACTGGCGACGATCCACGCGTGCATGGCCGGCAAGGACGTGTTTGTCGAAAAGCCCATCTCGCACAACGTCGTCGAGGGCCGCACGATGGTTAGGGCGGCGCGGAAGTACAACCGCATCGTCCAGGCCGGTACGCAACAGCGCTCCGGCCCGCACCTCGAGGCCGGCTGCGCGTACGTTCGCAAGGGCAACCTCGGCAAGGTGGGCTTGTGCAAGGCGTGGGTGGTCGACCACCGCAAGCCGCTTGGCCGACCGGCTGACGGCCAGCCGCCCGAGGGCGTCGACTACGACCTGTGGCTGGGCCCCGCGCCCAAGCGGCCGTTCAACCAGAACCGGTTTCACTATCAATGGCGGTGGTTCTGGGACTACGCCGGCGGCAAGTGCACCGACTGGGGCATCCACCTGATCGACATGATCCACTGGGGCATGGGCGTCGACGCGCCGCTGGCCGTGTCCAGCGCCGGCGCCCGCAACATGACCGACGATAACTGCGAGACGCCCGACACGCAGATCGCGATCTTTGACTACCCCGGCTTCACGTGCACGTGGGAGCATCGCGAGGGCAACGCCCGCCCGCCGGACGGCCTGCGACACGGCATGGAATTCTACGGCACCAAAGGCACGCTGCTGATGGACCGCAACGGCTGGCAGGTCTACGCCGAGAAGGCCGGCGACAAGCAGCTCATCCCCGACCCGCCGAAGATGAAAGGCTCGAACAGCCAGATGTACATCGACCACGCCGCCCACTGGCTCGACTGCCTGG
>CAYOGX010000572.1:0-4165 GCA_964403235.1 uncultured Planctomycetales bacterium
AGGGGGGTTGCAAACATGGTGCCAAGGTCCACCGGCTTGGCGCGAGGGGCGACTACCCCTCCTGCTCGCCGCTTGCCGGCGCGTAGGCGGTTCGCTGCTTGACCTGTTCGGGATCGTACCAGGTCCGCATGAGGCTCAGGATGCGGTCGCTCTCGATCAGTTGCATGATCTGCTGCACGTTCTTCACGTAGTCCGTGGCCTGCACCCGGTCGATGCGGACGAACTCGACCACGATCCACTGCTTACACCTGGGCATTTCGACGAGGGCGACGGACCGTGCGGGCTTGGTCTTGGCTGTGGACTTCGCCGCCAGGCCGAAGCACGTGTCGATCAGCTTCTTGACCTCCGGCTTCAACCGCTCGATCACGACCTCCATCGGGACGGGGAACGCTCCTATCTTGCGCTCCTCGGTCAGGTCCAGCTCCTCGATCGGCGACAACGTTGCCAGCGGCAGCCCGAACTGGATCGCCACTTGCCCGAGGCTTCGCTTCCTTGCGAACGGTTCGGGCTCGATCACGCCCTCCTCGCCGAGTCGCTTGGCCAGGGCCGCATCGGCCTTGACCGCCGCGTCGATGCCCTTGGCGCGAGCGGCCGCCAGCAGCTTCTTGGCCGACGCGCCCGCCCGCTGATAGCCGGCCCGCTCGATCACGTCCTTGCGAAGCGTGTCCTTGATCTCGTCGATGGCCTTGGGGACATGCTCGGCCTCAGCCGCCACCACCCGAAAGAGGTAGTAGTTGTGGAATTCGCCGTCCTTGGTGTCGCGCAGCGGCGTGTTGAACGTCTGATACGTGGCCAGACCTTGATCCCGGCTGCCGCGTTCGGATGGGGTGTAGAGGCCCTGGACGCGGAAGGCGAGTTCGCTGAACTCACTGGGCATGTCCGCATCGGTTGTCCTGCCGGCCACGACGGCCTGGCCGATGCCCTCCAGCTCGGCCGCGTCGGCCCGCGTCAGCCACCGGGCGGGCTTGACCACCCGAAGGGCCTCAACGGGCAGGTCGTTGCGGGCACAGACATCGGCCGCCACCGCCGTCAGGTAGTCCGGTGCGTCCACGCCGACGGGGGGCGTCTTGTAGCCCGTCTCTTCGTTCGGCAGGAGGTCGTACCACGGCTCGAAGAGGCGCTCGGCGGCCTGCCGGACGAGCCTTTCGGCCACAGTGGGAGCGCGGTCCTTCCTCATCTCGGTCAGGACGTCCTCGTAGGCCTCCGCGAAGGTCTTCACCACCGTCTTGGTCACGGGCCGGGTGGACGTCGTCGGCGCGCTGGCCGTCGCTTGCGAGGTCGTCGCCGGTTGGCTGGTCATCTCGGGTCGACTGGCGACCGTCGTCGGTTGGGTCCTCGGTTGGGTCGCCGGCGCCGAGGCCAGCGGTACCTGCTTGGTATAGTCCTTGCGGTGCTTGGACCAGTAGTCGCGGACCTCGTCGCGGGGGATCTTCAGCGAGGCCTCGATCTTGTCCACGTCGGCGACCAGGTACTCGACCCGCACGCGGTCGGGCCACTTGTACCCGTACCCCTGATCGCCCTCGCCCGGCAGACGCTCGCGGAACTCGTAAAACTGCTTTTCGAGTCGGGCCGGGTCGGGGTCCCCGCTCGTATCGGCAAAATCCGATGCCCGCAACACGGCCATGCGAACCGTGACCTTCTCCTGGGTGTCACGAACGAAGTGCTCGAGCTCGGGCATGGACACCGTCACCGCCGCGGCGGCCAATTGCCCCAGGCGCCCGATTCGGATGTGATCCGCCAGCGTCCCCATGATTCGCGCGATCGAGATGCCCCGTCGGTCTCGGATCATCTCCAGCCGCTTGCCGGGAATGCCCGAGCCCATCAGGAATCGCTGGACCTCTCTCTCGGGCACCTCAATCCCGCTGCGACGGGCCTCCAGGTCCAAGAGAAACCAGGTCAGACGGTCGATGGGCTTGATGGGCAGCCGGTAGACGCCCCCGCCCCAAGGCTGGTTCCAGAAGACCCCCATCGAGCTGAGGACCTCGGTCCGCACATGGGCCTGGGACAGCTCCTGGCCGCTGAACTCCTGGCCAAAGGCCTGGCCCGCCGCCTCCTCACCCGTATCCGGGCGGAACATCTCCTGCAGGGCCGACGAACCCAACCAGACTACCAAGAGCCCCGAGGCGAAGATCGCCAGGAGCTTCTTGTTGTGCTTCCGCATGAACTTGATCATTAGATGCAGCTCCAGCGCATAGCAGGGCTTGCCTGAGGATGCCCCGCCGACAGCATAGCCGCTCGGACCGGGACAAAGCAAGCCGAGAGACCGAGCAGACCGTGAGCCGTACGGCACGAACAACCGCGCCGACCGGAGGATGCGTCACGGTTGCAAATGAATCAGCCCGGCTTCCGTGGGTCGAAAGCCGCATTCCCGGTAAAAGGTCCGCAGGCGTGGCTCGAAATCGACGTGTATCCATTCCAGGCCGCGATCTCGAGCCGCCGCCGCCGCGTGCCCGACAAGCTGCCGGCCGATCCCCCGCCGGCGGAAATCCGGATGGACGGTGGTGTCCAGAAGGAACGCGTGAACGCCGCCGTCCCACGCGAGATTGACAAAGCCGATCAGCCGTTCCGCGTGATAGGCACAGACGTACAACAGACTTCGATCAAGGATCGGGCGGTAATCGCGTGGGCCCGCGTCGTCCCACGAGACCGCGAACAGCGCGTTGAGCTCGTCATTGGTTACGTCGGGACTGATGCGATAGGCAATTCCATGCTCGCCGGACGGTTCGTCGCTCATGGACGCGCCTCGCGTTCGCGCAAAACCGATCCGCCGCACGCTGGTTCAGATCTTCCGCAGGGCGTTCGGGTCGAAGCCCTTGACGTCGGCCTCGTCGAAGACCTCGGCGAACTCGCGGATCTCGGCCTCGGTGAACAGCATACCGCCTTCGGCCTGGCTCTTGAGGTAGGCCTGATGCTCGAACCAGCCGGGAAGGATCGCGCCGTCGTTCCCGTGACCGAGGACGTCCTCGATGACGGCCTGGACGTTCGCGTCTTGCTCGGCACGTGACGCGAACGTACCGGCGGCCATGGCCTCGGGCTTGATCGCCTGGAACAGGTAGCAGCTTGCGCGGTTTCGGCCGTCGCCGGCCTCGTCGGCGCGACCTCGAATCGTCGGCAGGCTCCCGCCGATGTAGGCGGCGTACAGCTCGTCGATCAGCCCCAAGCCGTAGCCCTTGTGCCCCGCCAGCTTGCCGCCAAACGGCATCAGCCCGAAGACCTTGTCCGGATCGGTGGTGAACTCGCCCTTCTCGTCGATGGCGGTCGCCTCGGGCAGGGGCTGGCCCTCGCGTTTGAGCTGTTGGACGCGGCCCATGGCGACGGCGGAGGTGGCCCAGTCGATCAGCGTCACGTGGCCGACCAGGTCCTGCGTCGGAAACGCCCACGTGTGCGGGTTTGTGCCGATCGTCGGGAACTTGCCGCCGAACGGGACGACCTCGGCCAGCGTCGCGGTGCAGTTGGTGTAGGCGATGAAGCCCTCCTGGGCGGCCTCCAGAACGTACCCGCCACCCCACAAATAGTGAAAGGGCCTGTCGACCAGGACCAGGCCCACGCCGTACTTGTCCGCGCGGTCCATAGCCATCTGCATCGCCTGGCGGGCGACGGGTTGGCCGAGCTTCAGGTTGGCGTTCAACTTGGCCACCGCCGGATAGCCGGTATCGACCTCCTCGACGGTCGCGCCGGGTCTGGCCAGCCCGGCCCCGGTGCCGAACAGATGCTCCAGGTGCAACGCCTTCAGGGCCGCGTGCGTCTTGATGCCGTACTTGCTGGCCATCCCGGCGTAGTGGGCGGCGACCTCAGACTCGTCCCGCTCATAACCTCGGTGTTGGTAGACCTGGGTCACCAGGTCGTTGTGTTGGTCTTCGCCGAAAACGTACGTCGCACTGCTCGAGCTGCTCATGATTGGTTCACCACCCTTGGTCTATGGGTCCATGCGTGTCGAATCCGCCCTGCGCGAAGTATTCAATCAATCATGCGCAGGACCGCCGATCCGTCGCGATGTGCCTGATCGCGACCGCAATAGTTTCCACCCGAAACGGACTCGTGTAAAGCCAAACCGCGGAGACACGGCGATTTAGGGGTGAAGGCGGAATCCGTCACCCACCCGCAACCGGTAAACATGTTACGCCGAGGCGCCTGTCCGAACACGACCCTGGCCGATCATCCCCAC
>CAYOGX010000573.1:0-4163 GCA_964403235.1 uncultured Planctomycetales bacterium
ACGGCTCTTGTTGCATCGAGCGAGTTGGCAAGGCGGCCGGGCGGTCGCGGTGCTCTTCGGACAAGCTGACGACGCGGACGCCCGCATGGCCTACCAGTTGGTCTTCGGGCTGCGTCTGCCGCGGACGCTGCTAGCGCTTGTAACGGGTCTGACGCTCGCGCTGGCGGGCACAACCTTTCAGGCCCTCCTGCGCAACCCACTGGCCGAGCCGTACACCCTCGGCGTCGCCAGCGGCGGCGCGTTGGGGGCGCTGCTGGCGTTGAAACTCGCCCCGTCGCTCGGGCTGATCTGGGCATGGGCCGGACCCTCGCCGGTTCAGATCGCCGCGTTCGTCGGCGCGCTGATCGTCGTGCTGATCGTCTACGGGCTCGGCCGATCGATGGGCATGCTGAACACGTACGACCTACTGCTGGCCGGCGTGACGATGGCGTTGTTCTGCGGAGCGGCCATGCTGGCCGTCCAGTACTTCGCCGACTACCGCGAACTGTTCGGCATGATCCGCTGGATGATGGGCGGCGTCGAGACCGTCGCCTACCGCGACATGGTCAGCACACTAACGTTGGTTGTTCCCGCGTGGTTGATGCTGCTGGCGTTGGCGGGTGCGCTGAACCAGTTGTCGCTGGGCGAGGACCTCGCCGGGGCCCGCGGCGTCCGGGTCGGCTGGGTCCAGGCGGTGGGGTTTTTCGCGGCCTCGCTCGCCACCGGTGCGGTGGTGGCCGTCTGCGGGCCGATCGGCTTCGTCGGCCTGATCGTCCCCCACGCCGTCCGCGCCGTCATCGGTCCCGACCACCGCGTCCTGATGCCCTGCGCCGCCTTGGTCGGCGGGGCGTTCCTGGTCGTATGCGATTGGGGCAGCCGTCTGGTGCTCCCCGCCTACGGCCGCCTACGCGGACTGGACCTCGAGGGCGTCCAACTCCCCATCGGCGTGATCACCGCCCTCCTCGGCGGCCCGTTCTTCCTGGTCCTATTGCTTCGAAGCCGCCGATCGGAGCGCGTTGTGCGATAGCCCACGTCGGCAGGACAGGGTGCCGCATCCGAGCCGCGACCGTCAGGGAGGGGTCTACGCGAACGCCGTCGGTTCCAGCGGGATCAACCGTTCCCTGCCTAATCCCCCGCCACGAGCGATCGGATGGCCCCCTCGTCGGTGCCTGTGATCAGGACGGACTTGTTGGGCGAGGTCGCGCCGCGGATGACGTCGACCTGGTTGGGCCGCAGGTTCAGCGCCTTGGCCAGCAGGCGAACGACGGCCTTGTTGGCCTTGCCCTTCTCCGGCGGGGCGGCCACCGTGACCTTCAGCGCGCCGCCCATCTCGGCCACGATCCGGTCGCGGCTCGCGCCCGGAACGACCTTCACCGGAACAACGATCCCTTCAGGAGTCTGGGTCAGCTCGAGCATCTGCCTAGCGCCGGCTGGCGTGGGTAGGTCCCGGCGTTGTGTCCCATGGGCAAGCTTGCTTGCCCGTGTTCTTCTGTTCGTCTCGGGATGTAGCACGGGCAAACAGGTTTGCCCATGGCACCCATTCGGACGCGAAACTGTCTCACCGAAAACGGAACTAACCGCCTCGGCGGTGCTGCCACTGGTCGAACGCCACGGCGGCCACCACGATCGCCCCGGCGATCACCTTCTGCCAGTGCTGTTCGATCCCCAGCAGGTTGCAGCCGTTGGCCAGGAAACTCATCAGCAGCGCGCCGATCACGCAGCCGCCCACCGTCCCGACGCCGCCGCTGAGCGATCCGCCGCCGATGACGACGGCCGCGATGACGGTCAGCTCCTCGCCGATGCCCTCGGTCGCCACACCCGAGCTCAGCTTGGCCGCCAGGATCATCCCGCTCAGCCCGGCTAGGGCGCCGCTGATCGTGTATATGATCACCAGGACACGTTGGATCCGAACGCCGGACAACCGGGCGGCCTCCGGGTTCGACCCGATCGCGTACGTGTACCGCCCCAGCCGTGTCCGCCGCATGATGTACGTGAACAGCAGAACGATCACCACCATCAACACGACCGGCACGGGCACGGGCACCTCGTACGTGCCGAGTTGCATCGTGGTTAGATCGGAATACAGCCACTTCCACCCGGGGTTCGGCACGTATTGGGCCACGCCGCCGTGGGTGATGGCCTCGCCCAGTCCGCGGATCGCCCACAACATCCCCAGCGTCGCGATGAACGGCGGCACGCGCAGCAGCGTGATCATGCCGCCGCTGACCAACCCGCACCCCGCGCCGGCGACGATGCCCAGCCCGATCCCGAGCGGCACGGGCACGCCGGCCAGGACCGCCAGGGCGCCCGCCACACCGCTGAACGCGAAGACGCTGCCCACCGACAGGTCGATCCCGCCGCTGACGATCACCATCGTCATGCCCACGGCCGCGATGATCACGTAGCTGCTCCGCTTGATCACGATGGTGAAGTTGTCGATCGTCAGGAACGTTTCGGATCGCAGGGCCGACAGGACACCAATCAGAATCACCAGCCCGGCGTAGGGCAGGGTGGCCTTGAGTAGCGCCCAGAAGCGCTGCTCCGACAGCGCACCTCCCACCGATGGCGTGGCCGGTTCGGTCATGCAGCCGACTCCTCCCGTTCGAGCCCCACCGAGGCCAGGTGAATGATCCGTTCCTGCGTCAGTCCCTCGATCGGCAGGTCGCCGACGAGCCGGCCCCGATACAGGACCAGGACGCGGTCGGCCATCCCCAGGATCTCCGGCAGGTAGCTCGACACCATCAGGACCGCCCGACCCTCGGCGGCCGAATCGCTGATGATGCGGAATATCTCCGCCTTGGCCCCCACGTCCACCCCCCGTGCCGGCTCGTCGAGGATCATCACGTCGCTGTTCGCACCGAACCACTTGGCCAGGACCAATTTCTGCTGATTGCCGCCGCTCAGCTCCGCGGCGGGTTGCTCGATCGACGAGGCCAGGATGGACATCCGCTTGACCTGGTCCGCCGCCAACGCCCGCTCGGCCGCCACGTTCACGCCCAACCGGCTGCTGATCCGCGGCAACGACGGCAGGGCGATGTTGTGTCTCAGCGCCAGGTTCAACGCCAACCCCTGGCCCTTGCGGTCCTCGGGCACCAGACCGATGCCGGCCTCGATGCACCCGGTCGGCGGTAGGGCCGTGACCTCATTGCCCTTCAACCAGACGCGCCCGCGGTTGATCGACTCCAGACCGAACAGCGCGCGGCAGAGCGTCGTTCGACCCGCGCCGACCAATCCGGCCACGCCCAGGATCTCGCCGGCCCGCAGCTCGAAGGACACGTCCACCAGCCGGTCCTCGACCGTCAGACCCTCGACCCGCAGGACCGGCCCGCGGATCTCGGCCGGCTGCTTGGGGAACAGCTCCTTGACGTCGCGCCCGGCCATTGACCTGACTAGCCGGTCGATGCTGGCCTCGGCCATCGGGATCGTTTCGATCTTCTTGCCGTTTCGCAGGACCGTGATCCGGTCGCCGATATGCTCGAACTCCTCCAGCCGGTGGCTGATGTAGACGATCGAGACGCCCTCCTTGCGAAGCTGGCGAATCACGTCGAACAGTTGCCCGATCTCGGTCTCCGACAGGGCCGCCGTCGGCTCGTCGAGGATCAGGATCCGATTGCGGTACGCGAGCGCCTTGGCGATCTCGACCAACTGCATCTGCGCCGTCCCCAGCGTCCTGACCATGACCGTGGGGGCCACCATGCAGTTCAGCCGCGTCAACAGCCGACCGGCTTCGGCGTTCATCGTGCCGTAGTCGATCACGCCGGGCTTGACCTTGAGCGGCTCGCGGCCCAGGAAGATGTTCTCCGCCGCCGTCAGCGCCGGCGCCAGCGCGAACTCCTGGTAGACCGTCGCGATGCCCAACCCCAGCGCGTCCGACGGTGATTCGATGTGAACCGGCTTGCCGTCCAGGATGATTCGCCCGCTGTCCGCGTGGTGCGCGCCGGACAGGATCTTCATCAACGTGCTCTTGCCGGCCCCATTCTCCCCGACGACGATGTGCACCTCGCCCGAGCGCAGGTCGAAGTCGACGTCATCGAGCGCCTGCACCCCGCCGAAGCGCTTGCTGATGCCCCGCATGTCCAACAGCGTCTGCGCTGTCGATTCGCCCGCTCCCATGGCATCACACACTGTATCAACATGATGCCGGTAGGAATAGCCCCCGCTGGACCCCTGTCCCCCCTGGACCT
>CAYOGX010000574.1:0-4155 GCA_964403235.1 uncultured Planctomycetales bacterium
ACAGCACCGACCACGCGGGGCGCGAGCATGCCAAGAGCACCGTCAAGAACGGCATCGGCCTGGCGCACCTTCGTGTGGACGGGTTCGTCTCCGCCGACGCCGGCGCCGAGGGTGGAACGCTGTTGACCAAACCGCTGATGTGCTCGGGCAAATCGCTCCGCATCAACGCCGAAGCGCCCGATGGCGAGATCCGCGCCGAGCTGCTCGATGCCAAAGGCAAGCCGATTCGCGGATGCGACAAGGCCTCGGCGATCCCGTTCACGGGCGATTCGCTCGACGCCCGACTGCGATGGCAGGCGCCAACCGACGACGCCGTCGTCGGCAAGGTGGTGAGGGTTCGCATCCATCTCAAGAACGCGAGGCTCTATTCCTTCTGGTTTTCGGAAGAGTAGGACGCCGCGGGCGTTGTGTCTCCAGCACCGCCCTGGGCTTCGCACGGCGTAGGGGACTGTCGAGCTGGTCAAGGACTGTCCCTAAAGCGTCGTTCCTTGACCCTGCTACCTGAGTCCCTAGAATCCCGGCCATGCAATGGTCCGATTACGCGGTCATGGTGCTCTACCTCGTTTTCGTGGTGGGGTTGGGGGTGCTGTTCTCCCGTCGGGAGAAGGACACGGACGAGTACCTGCTGGGCGGGCGCCGCATGCCCTGGTGGGTGATCGGCGTGTCGTACATGATCTCGCTGCTCAGCACGATCTCGCTGGTGGCCGTGCCGGGCGAGGCCTACAACCACGGGCTGACCCGATCGCTGATGTCCGCCATGAGCCCGTTCGCCGCCGTGGCGAGCTTCTACCTCTTCGTTCGGTTCTACTTCCGCGTAAAGATGTTCACGCCGTTTACGTACCTGGAGCAGCGGTTCGACCGTCGCGTGCGTCTGTTGGGCAGCCTGCTGTTCTGGTGGACGCGATTGGCGTACCTGGCCCTGGTGCTCTACTCGTGCTCTAAGGTCTTCGAAGGCGCGGCCGGTTGGCCGGTGTGGTTCACCATATGCCTGGTCGGCCTCGTCGGTGTCGTCTACACGACCCTCGGCGGGATGAAGGCGGTCGTCTGGACCGACTTTACGCAGTTCGTCGTCCTTGCGGTGGGGCTCTTCGTCATCGCCGTCAAGTGCGCCGCGTCGGTCGACGGTGGCGCGTCGGGGATCGTCAGCTATGCCTTCTCGCACGACCGCGGCTTTCAGGGCGTCCATGAACCCGGCTTCTTCTCGTTCGACCCGCACTTCCGCATCACGCTCTGGGTGCTCCTGTTCGGCATCATCCACGAGCACCTGTTCTACAACAGCTCCGATCAGATCTCGATCCAGCGGTTGCTCAGCACGTCCTCCTACGATCAGGCCAAGAAGTCGCTGTACACGTTCGTCGTGATCGGGGTGCCGTTCTCGTTCGTGCTGTGGTTCCTGGGCATGGCGATCTTCACGTACTACGGTCAGCATCCGGAGCCGGACATCGGGGCGAGGGACGGCGACCTCGCACTCTTCCGCTTCATCGGCACGCAACTTCCCTCCCCACTGCCGGGGTTGATGATCTCGGCCATGTTGGCCGCCGTCATGTCCACGCTGGACTCCGGCATGAACAGCCTGGCCACCGTCGCCACCAAGGACATCTACATCGTCTTCTTCCGTCGCGAGGCCACCGAGCGGCAGCAGGTCCTCTTCTCTCGCGTCATGACCGTGTTGGTCGGCACGTTCGCCGTCGGCACCGCCCTGGTGATTGCCGGCGTGGCCGAGTCCATCAAGGAAACCATCATCGAATCCGGCACGGTCTGGATGTCCCTCACCGTCGTGCTCGCGCCCATCTTCCTCATCGGCGTCACGACGCGGAAGGTCAGGGGCAATCACATCATCGTCGCGTGCCTGGCGGCATGGGTCGTGACGGCCGTCATGGTGACCTGGTATCTCCGGTCGAAGGGGACGGACCGGGAGGTTAGCTTCATGTTCGTCAGCCTGCCCGGGTTCGCCACGATGCTCGTGCTTGGATACCTGGCGACGCTGCTTCCGACAAAGCCCGATCCCGAGAAGACCGACGGGCTGACGCTCTGGACGTTGAACGCCGGGCACACAGCGAAACAGGAGTAACACTCGCACCACCGACGGGCGGCCGGCATCAGGCAACATCCGGCGTTGACAGTCGCATCGGTTGGGCGTAGCCTGCCTGGCATGATCGTGTTGATCGACAACTACGATTCGTTCACGTACAACCTCGTCCAGCGGATCGGGGAGCTCGATGCGGCCAGCCAGATGACCGTCTACCGAAACGACACCGTCTCGCTGGACCAGATCGAGGCCGACCACCCCACGCACATCATCATCTCGCCCGGCCCGTGCACGCCCCGCGAGGGCGGCATCAGCAACGACGTCATCCGCCATTTCGCCGGCAAGCTGCCGATCCTGGGCGTCTGCCTGGGCCATCAGTGCATCGGGTTCTCCTTCGGGGCCGAGGTCGTCCGCGCCCAGCGCCTCATGCACGGCAAGACCAGCGAGATCCACCACGACGGCAAGACCATCTTCAAGGGAATAAGCGACCCGTTTACGGCGACGCGCTACCACTCCCTGATTGTGAAGCGCGACACGCTCAGCGACGAGTTCGAGATCACGGCCTGGACCGACCAGGACGAGCTGATGGGCATTCGGCACAAGTCCCTGCCGATCGAGGGGGTCCAGTTTCATCCGGAAAGCTTCCTGACGACCGAAGGGCCGAAGCTGCTGGCCAACTTCCTCGGGATCTAGCGCCCCGCGGAAACGCCCCTGCTTCGGTCCGTTCACCCGCAGGATGGTTGGCAATGACCGTCGACTACAAGGACCATTTCGCCCGGTGCGGCCGTGACGTCCGGATCGCCGAGGACGTCTACATCGAGCATCCCGAGGCCATGGACGTTGGCGACCGCGTCGTGTTCATGAAGGGCGTCTACCTCATGGGCCGACCCGGGCGGTTCGTCATTGGCAACGACGTGACGTTCTATCCGAACGTCTTCTATCAGGGCTCCCCGGGCCGGATCACCATCGGCAACGACGTCCAGTTCTTCCCCAACTGTTACGTCAGCGGCGGCGATTGGGAGACGTCGTTCATCGAGGTGGGCGACCACACGCACTTCGCGCCGGGCGGCGTCTTGTACGGCTGGGGCGGGCTGCGCGTCGGCAGCTACTGCGCGATCGCGGCAGGGTGCATGCTCTCGACCGTCAGCCAGTTCACCGACAAGACCGAGCAGCCCATGGTGACCTACGGCGAGAACGCCGGTCCGGTCACGCTCGAGGACGACGTCTATCTCGGCGCGAACGTGGTCGTGAATCAGGGGGTAACGGTGCGGCGGGGGTGCGTGGTCGGCGCCAACTCGGTGGTGCTGTCCGACACGGAGGAATACGGCTTCTATGTCGGCGCCCCGGCCCAACTCAAACGCAAACGGAGGTAGCATCTGATGTCCCATTCGACGAAGACGGGCGTGACCGTGTTGACCTTGCTGGTCAGTCTGGCCGGGATGACGTCGGCCGTCGGCCAGGTCATCGGCCGAAAGTACCCCGAGGGCATGGCCCCGCCGCCGGTCACTTGGAAAGGCCTGGTGCCCGGCCGGGACCAGCTCGACGAGGCCGCCATGGGCCGGATCGGCCAGACCGTCCAGCCGCTCGACTGGTACAGCGCGCGGAAACACGAGTTCAAGGCACCGGGCCACCCGGACATCACTGACAACGTCCTGACACGCGGGGACACGGTCGTCGGCACGATCGAGGCCGTCACACCGATCACCGGCTGCGAAACCCTCGACGCCGTCCGCGCCAAGCTCGGCGAGCCCGAACACGTCACCATCCTGAGCAAGCAACGCATCCTGGACTACGCGAGCAAGGGCTTCCGTTTCATCGCCAACAACGCGGACGGCAAGATCGTGGGCACGGCCTGTTTCCCACCGAGGCGACACGTCCCGGCCGGCGAGCCGAAGGTGTGCGATCTGTCCAAGCAGCGTCAGGGCCCCCTGCCGCCGGCCCGCGATGCCAAGCCCTGGAAGGGGCTGAAGGTCGGCTTCGCCACCGTGCCGCTCGGCCTGGACGCCGAGACCATCGAGACCCTCAAGAAGGCCGACAAGGACAAGAAGGTGCTCGACCCGCTCCAGGCGCGGTGCTGCTACATCAGCTATCAGGGGCAGTCGGTCGCCTTGGTCGGGGCCGACATC
>CAYOGX010000575.1:0-4155 GCA_964403235.1 uncultured Planctomycetales bacterium
TGCTCGAGATCGTCCGCAAGATCGAGCAACTGCTTGGGCTCGACGTCCATATCCGCGCAGAGAGACGCGAGGCCGTTGCAGCGAAGAAAATCGAGCGCGTCGCAAGCCAGCTCTTGGTTCTTGCTCGTCGTATCCCGGCCGGCGAGGACGATTATCGAAATGATGAGCCGTTTGCAGCCGGCGAGCGAGAAAGCGCGTCGGGACTTTTTCCGGCGAGTCCTGACTCTGTACTGTCGGGTCGTCTGGGCGGATGGAGCCGGCAGAGACGAGCCGAGAATCGGCGATAGTTGCTTGTCCATCGATTCACTCCGTCTTGTGTATATGGATCGGTGCAAACGTCAAGCCGCGCGAAAGCGCCAAAACGTCAGTGATTGTTCGGTTGTGTGCTTGCTTGCGTCAGGAGGAAGGATCGAGTACAATGCGCCGTATGAACGCAAAGTTCGCCGTAGGGGTATCCTGGTGTCTCAGTTCAATTGTGGTTTGAGACTCCGGCAAAACGCGCCCGCGCCCCAACCCACAACTCACATAGATCACCTTTTCCCCATCCTCGACGACCAGCACTGCACGCACATCCAGTAACTCGATCACCCGCCGCATAGACGCAAAGCCAGCGGCCGCCACGTCGATCTTGGCCGTGACCCGCTGGGCAAATTCCTGCAGCGAGGTGATCTGCTCTTCCGTGATCGTTCGTCTTTCCAACTCCCTCGCCAGGTCGCCCTGCTCTGTTTCCAGCGAGGAAAGCGTCGTTTCCAGTTGCTTTTGGCGTGCCAGCAAGACCTCTCTGGTGTGCACGCCCTCCAGGTACACGTCAAGCAAGCGCTCCAACTTGGTCAAATTCTCGTCGACCAGGTCCTGGAGAGCCTCCATCCGATCCTGAAGCGGTCGAGCCTTTTGATCTCGACTCGCCTTGTACGCCCGCAATCCGTGCGCGAGCTGGTCCGGATCGACCAACAGAGACTTGACCCACGCCCAGACCTCCCGATCCACCCGGTCCCCAGGAAAGAGGGGCAGCGTGCAGTCGATACTGAACTCGCCGGGGTGGCTGCGCACCGTGCAACGATAATACCGGTACAGCCTGCTCTTGCCCTGCCGGGCGTGCCCGGTCACACTGTGGCCACACTCGCCACACCGCACGCGCCCGCTCAGCAAATAGCTGTACTTGCGCGTGCGCGCGGTCTTGCGATTGTGGGTCAACCGTTCCTGCACCGCGTCCCACAGCGCTTGGTCGACGATCGCCGGCACACGGACGATCAAGATGTGCTCTTTTGGGTTGCGCACATAGTGACCCTCCTCTCGACGGCCCTTTCCATAGCGCCACTCGCCGATATACACCCGGTTGCGGAGCATCCTGCCGATCACGCTGCGCGCCCAGTCGCCCGATCCCGCCCCCCGCGCCTCTCCCAGGCGCCGGTTGGAAGCAAAGTACGTGGGGACGTGCAGGTCGTTGAGCCGCTGCGCGATCCCGCTGATCGTCATTTCTGCGCCGTCCTTGTCGCCATACGCATACCACTCAAAGACCATCCGCACGATCCTGGCCTCCGACGCGCGAGGCGCCAACGTCCGCTTTCCATCCTGGTCGGTGACCATGTACCCGTAGGGGGGACGCCCGCCTACCAGTACGTGCCCGGCCCGGACCTTTTGCCGCCGTCCCCGGACCATCCGCTCGGTAATCTTGAACCGCTCATACTCGGCCACCACAGCCTTGATATTCTTGTTCAGGTTGCCCTCGGGGGTGTCTGGGTATTCGCCCAGCACATAGTCCACCTCGACGCCGGCGCGCTTGAACTGCAATTCAACCACCAGTTGCTTGGCCAGGGACCGCGCGAAACGATCCAACTCTCGGACCACCAGTACGTCAAACTCGCCCGCCCGCGCCATCTCTAGCGCCTGGTTGAGCTGTTCCAGGTCAAAGGAGGCGCCGCTCGCCCCGCGATCGTCCTCGCTCAATTCCTCGACAATCTGGTATCCCCTGGACAGCGCGTACTTGCGCCCCAGCTCGAGCTGGCCCTCGAGATTGCGTCCCTCTTTGCCCCGATCGTCGCCTGAAACTCTCGCGTACAAGACCGCTCGCTTGAGTGGCATTTGTGCATCCTTTCAAATTCGGATCATAACCGTAATGGTTGGCTTGCCCGCCTGCCTTTGCCCAGCGTCAGCCACGACACTGGGCAAAAGTAGACGATTAAGCGCTCTCTTCGTCGAGATCTTGCCGGCCGCGCATGACCATAAAGATGGCGCCGCAGGCTTGACACTGGTACTCGTAATCGTCCAAGTAGAACGGGTCTATCGCCGTGCATATCGGACAGTGCACGGTGTCCAGTTCTTCGACCGAGTCAATGTCAATCTCGACTGTGATTGCGAGGCGGCCTTCTTGCACATCCTCACCCGGTTTTGTGATATCTGCCATCGTATTGCCTCCACGACAACTATATACTATTCCCCAGGCCCGTTGCCCAGGGATCACGACCAAGGTGGTTATCGGGCGTACCCTGGCCCGCCGGCCTGCTGCGCCTCGAGCTGGCCGACAAAGGCTTTGAGCTGGCCTATCAAGTCATTGTGTGCGCCTGGTCTGGCGTTCAGCGCGGCGATCCTCTCGCCGACCTGGGCGCTGCTCAGCACCCCATAGACCTCGTCGGTCACTCTGAGCCCGGAGTGCATCAAGTTCTGGCTGATCGCCTTCAGGTCGGCGATTGTCTTGGCGCGGTTCAGAGACCACATGGCGTGCCCGTGTCGCAGATCGTGCGGACGCTTGTACTCCAGGCCGGCCCGCTCGCACAGATCGTGCAGCGCCTTGCGTAGCCGCTGGTGTCGCCATTCGCCCGGCTCAGCGTCCGGCGCAAAGTCTTCTTTGACGCCAAACTGCTTTGACTCGATCACCGCATACCAGGGATGGGCGGGATCGAGCTGCCGTCGAACGAGGCGATCCCACTTGCCGACCACGTCCAACAGGTCGGGAATGTTGAGCAGGTGCGTCGTAGCAGCTTTGCTGTTCTTGGTGTGGACGCCGAGACCGGGCCACTGCTTGACCGTCCGGGCCTCGAGGTCGACGGCCTCGATGGGCATCGTGACAAACGCCCCGATCCGCATTCCGCTTAGGAACATAAACAGAATGGCCGCCTGCTCTCGCTGTTCGGTCAGCGTGCCGGCATCGAGGGCGGCGATCTTGCGTACCTCGTCGATCGTCCAGTAGACGCGCCGGCGCGGCATCGCCTGCTTGTTCTTGGCCGGGCGCAGGGTGTTGATCCACCACATAGGAACGTCTCTGTAGGCCGGCCTCTCGGCCAGCGCCCAGCGGTAAAAGTGTCGCACCGTCTTGCAGATATTGACCCTCGTGTGGTGCGTGAACGGCGGCTCGTGTTCCTCCAGGTACTTGGCAAACGTCGGGCGGATCGACCGCGCCGCCGGCAGGGGCGTGTCTTTGGCCCAATCGAGCAGGTGCTGCAGGTAGTGCATCCGCACGTACACGCTGTTAGAGATGTTCTGCAGGACCTCGGCGAGGTGGCGCTGATAGGCTCGCGAGTCGAGAAAGTTATCGGTGTTCATCTTACCTCGACACTGCCAGCCGGCGCGCCAGTTGGCGGATCATAGCCTGGCCCCATTTTTTGATCAGGATGGCCCGTATGTACTGCCGGGCAATGAGCAGAGCCCAAAGTGAGTTGTTGTGTGCCAGTTTGCGAGCACCTAGCATTTTGATTTTCTGTTCCATTGATTTTACCCTCCATTTGTGCTATACTGGAGGGTGAGACGGCCCGCCAAGGTAGTCTCACCCAGGCCCGCGTCGAGTTTTCCCCTCGCGCGGGCCTACTGCTTGTCGTTCAGTGGACGGCCGCTGTCTGTTGTTCCAGGTCCTCGACCAGGATCACAGCCAGGCCGGTGAATCTCTCAAACTGAGCGAGTATCCACTCGCCTACTTGGGTTTCGAACAAGAGTCTTTTGAGCATGTCGTCTCCTTGTGTCAGCCGTATAGACCTCTAGCGGCGTCGCCCGCTCTCTGTTTGTCTTTGCGTACATTGCCCGCGTCATGGCCCAGGGTCGCCAAGTATACAAGATACAGCCCCGCGCAGGCCAGCGCAAAGAACACGACCAGCGCGAGAAACACCTGCACGTACACCCGCCAGGCCACGCGCGCCCGATGGTCGGCAAGGGCCAACTCGATCA
>CAYOGX010000576.1:0-4152 GCA_964403235.1 uncultured Planctomycetales bacterium
CCGACGGGACCAGCTACCAGTACAACCCTTGGGTATCTGGGGTGGCGGACGTGCTGGCCGGGGACGGCAAGTCGGGGGTCTTCAACGTGGGCGACACCGTGGTGAAGATCAAGCCAGAGCCGACGGGACACCCCTGGCACCATTTGCCGGGCATGAAGACGTCCGAACTGTATCTGTTGACGGAGTTCGAATCGTTTCACGGCAAGCGCGGCACGGCGAGAATCCGAAACACACTCTACGCCGATCTTCACGTCGAGGAGTATCTCCTTGAGGACCCCAATAGATTTTAGTGTGGGGGTCCTGGGCGTCCCTGGCCTCGCGCGAGCCGACGTCGAACCTGTCATCTCTTGAGGAACGCAAAGATGCTGATGCCCACAATCGATTGGAAAGCGCTATGGGATAAGCGTGGATTCAAGGCCACGGTGATCGGGGCGGCCACCGTCTTGGCACTCAGCGGCGTGGGAGTGGCGGGCTATTACCTCTGGCCCGAGGGAGCACCGAAGCCTCCGCCCCCTGTGGAGACCGCCACCACGCAAGAGGCGCGCGAATACCTCGCCAGTGACGACTTCAAACAGCTGCCCTTGGATCAGCGGACCGAATGGATGGGTCAGGCGATGCGGAAAGTGGCGCAGATGGAGGATGAGGAGCGCCGGAATCTCTGGCGGAACACGGACGAGCAGACGCGCCGCCGGATCGGCGAGAACATGCGCGAAATGATGACGGAGCGGATCAACCGTGATGTGGAAACCTATCATTCGCTGCCTGAGTCAGAGCGTGAGGCGTTCCTCGATAAGCAAATCGATGAGATGCAGCAGCGTTGGGGAAGGGGCGGGCGGGGGATGGGGCGCGGTCCGAGGGGCGATCGCCCGCCCAGGCGCGAGGGACAGGCCCGCTCGGGCGACCGGGGCGGTCGGCCGGAGGGATATCGGGGCCGTCCTGGCGACCGAGGTGGTCGCCCGCGCGGATTTCGGGGACGTCGGGGGGGAGGCGGACCGGGGGGGCGTCTAGCCAGAATGCCGGCGGACAAACGCGCCCAGTTCACGGTCTACATGAAGGCCATGGCGAAACGGCGCGCCGACCGCGGTTTGGGACGACCCGGTCCTCCGGGCCGGCGAGGGGGCCCTGGCAGACCCAACCGCTAGTTGCACCGCTGTCTTCCGCGTCACCGCGCTGAACAGGGTAGGCAGCTGCGCGCAGAGGCGCGGCCAAGAACCGTTCCTTTCTGCGAACATCCCGTACCATTTCCTACACGGCCTCACGACGTGAGAAGAAGAACGCTCGGTCGCCGTCCAGCTCGCGTTTCCGCCTTACCAGACAGCGACGATGGTCCACGCAGACGTCAACGATGTCGTCCTCGAGAACGATGTCCAGGCCAAAGGGACGGCCAATCCCGCCCCCTCGATGTCCGGGTTGCGTCGCACACCGGTAGCACATAACCTGTACGAGCAGACGCGCCGCGAACGTCGCTGGCCGGTGGCTGCCGCGTGGGGATGATCTCTCAGGATGGTGCGGTCATGGACAGTGAGCTGAACCGACGGGGGTTTCTCAAGGCGATGGGTCTGGGCACGGTGGCTGGGATGACGGCGCCGGTCCTGGCGCCGCGGGCACAAGGCGCAGGCTCGGGCACGAGGTGGCGAATGCGGCTGTCCACCTCGTCGATCCATTACATGCAGCTACCGATCGAACGGGCATGCGAGCGGATCGCGACGTTGGGGTTCGAGGCGATTGACATCTGGTCGGCGCACGAGAAGTGCCCGCACCTGGACGACGTGGCCCAGCGCCTGGGTCCGGATGGCCTCAAGGCGCTGCTGGCCAAACACAACCTGAAGCTGTTCGCGTTCTCGGTCTATAGCGGCGGGTATGCCCGTTACGCGGAGCTGCTGGGCAAGGCCGGCGGCGGCGTGGCCATTCAAGGTGGCCCCGGACCGTGCAAGCCTAACGAACTGACCACGCGAATGCGCCAGTTCCTCGAGGGCCTCAAGCCGCTGGCCGAGCTGGCCGAGAAATACAATTCGTACCTCGCCATCGAGAACCACGGCCACGCGCTGCTGGATTCGCTCGATTCGTTCAAGGCCTTCGTGGACATCAACACCTCGCCGCGGCTGGGGATCGCGCTGGCGCCGTATCACCTCCAGACGCTCAAGGCCTCGGTGCCCGAGGCGATTCGCATCTGCGGCAAGCAGCTGTTCTTCTTCTACGCCTGGCAGCACCAACCGGACGCCAAACAACTGCCGGGCATCGGCCCGACCGACATGACGCCGTGGATCCGGGCCCTTGCGAGCGTACGATATCGCGGATATGTCAATCCGTTCATGCACGGACACCCGGAACCCGACGTGATGTCGGTCAACCTGGCCAAGTCCCGCGATTACCTGAAGGAATGTTATAAAAGGGCGATGCGTGGAACGTAGGGCGTCGTCTGGGACGCAGATTGGGATTACGGAATAGGGGAGCAAGTCATGTCTGATGATCGTCGGCCGTCGGGCGGATCAAGTGGGGTAACCCGTCGGGAATTCATGCGGGATAGCGCGGTCGGTGCGGCCGGCCTGGCCGCGGGGATCGGCGCGGTGCCAGGCCAGAGCGCCCGGGCCGCGGACGACCCGGCCATCAAGAAAACCCGCAGCTATAACGCGAACATGGAGTATCGGCGGTTGGGCAAGACGGGTCTGTGGGTCTCGGCCGTCTGCCTGGGCGGACACTTCAAGAACCTGCCTCACCGCTTCGGCACCGACGGCTTCAAGAAGAACCGGCGGGACGTGGTGGGCGCGTGCATTGACCACGGGATCAACCACGTGGACGCCTGCACCGAGAACGAGGTCCTGGGCTATGCCGAGGCCCTGCGCGGGCGGCGGGACAAGATGTTCTTCGGCTACTCGTTCTACGAGCACGAGATGCGCCGAAAAGAATGGCAGACCACCAAGAAGCTGCTCGAGGGGTTCGACGACCTCCTGGGCCGGGCCAAGCTCGACTACGTCGACCTCTGGCGGATCACCTGCTATTGGCTGCCCAAGACCAACCATACCGTGGCGCAGGAGCACGCCATCGTCGAGGCGCTCGACAAGGCCAGAAAGGCCGGCAAGGCCCGCTTCACCGGCATCTCGACGCACAAGCACGACTGGGTCATCCGGATGATGGCGACCTATCCGGATCAGATCCAGGCCGTCGTGGTTCCCTACACGGCCGGCTCGAAGCAGGCCCATGCCCGCGTCGACCCCGGCGGCCCGGCCGGGTGGAAGCCCGTGCCCGACGCCGAAGCCGGGCACGATAAGTCTATGGTCAGCGTGATCGAGGCGGTCAAGAAGCACAACGTCGGCTGGTTCGGGATCAAGCCGTTTGCGAGCGGCTCGATCTTCAAGTCGCGCGGGGCGGTCGTCGCTGCCACCAAAAAGGCCGACGACGAGGTCGCCCGCCTGACGCTCCGCTACATCCTGGGCAACGATGCCCTGACCGCGCCCATCCCCGGGATGATCACGGTCGATCAGGTCAAGAACGCGGCCTTGGCGGTAACCGAGCGCCGCAAGCTCGATCTGGCCGAGGCCCGACGGCTCGAAGAGGCCGTCGACGGGATGTGGGCCAACCTGCCGCCCGAGTACGGGTGGCTCAAGCAAGAATGGGAGTGGGTCTAGCATGAGCCGTCGGGTGAGCCGGTGGTGGCCGGGGCGACCTGGCGTCCGGTCGCTTGCCCTGTGCACGGCGGCGTGCGCCGTGCTCGCCGCGTGGGGATGCTTGCAGCCCGAGCCTGCCACGACGAGCGGCGGCCGGCTGTCCGCAGGCGAACCGGCCGACAACGCCGTCTGCTTGATCTGCCACATGGATTTCAAGGCCGAGGTGCTGTCTGTCGTGCATGTGAAGGCGGGCGTCGGCTGCGCCGCGTGCCACGGCCAGTCGCTGGCCCACGGCGACGACGAGGTCAACATCACCACGCCCGACAAGCTCTTCGGGCGGGCCGAGATCGACCCGTTCTGCAAGACCTGCCACCCGACGCACAAGACCGGCGACATCTACGACGCGTTCGTCAAGAAGTGGCACGGCAAGCGCCGCCCCAACGGACGGATGATCCTGGATGAAGCGGTCTGCACCGACTGCCACGGGAACCCCGCCGCCCTGAGGCTCGCCCAGCAGGAGGCGATCCAGCCATGACACGTCCCCGGT
>CAYOGX010000577.1:0-4150 GCA_964403235.1 uncultured Planctomycetales bacterium
GACTCCTCAACATGACCAGCGGCATCCCGACCTACGACGACCAGCCGGCCTGGTGCGACGACGTGTCGATGCCGCCCATCAGCTCGGGGGGCACATCGAGCGGCGCCAGCTTGTCCTCGGGCACCTGGCTACCGAGCAGCGACAGCTCCCACGCCTCCGGGTCGGCGTCGAACACGATCGTTCCGGCCTCGCCGCAGATACCGACGGTCTGGTTGCGGCCTCTGTGCGCGACCCAACTGATGTGGAACACGCCCTGCGCGCCGGACTCGAATTGGGCGATGAAGGCGGCTGCATCGTCGACTTCGCATGGCAGCATCGCCGTCCCGTTTGGGTCTCGACGTTGGTGGATGAACGTAGGGGCGTCCGCGCACACCGATCGGATCTCGCCCAGATACCACCGCGCCAGATCGATCATGTGCGAGCCCAGGTCCGCCAGCACCCCGGCACCGGCCAGCGATTTGTCGAACCGCCACCGCCGCGGGGCCTCGGCCCCCGCATAGCCCGCCATCTTGTTCACGTTGACGTGGTAAACGCGACCGACGTATCCCTCGTCTAGCAGTTGCTTGACGCGGATCGCGTGCGGCAGCCATCGGCAGGTGAACGCGACCATGTGCTTGACGCCGGCGCCTTCGGCTGCCGCGTGGAGCTCGCGGGTTTCGGCGTACGTCATACCCAGCGGCTTTTCGCAGAAGACGTGCAGCCCGCGCTGGATCGCGGCCATGCAGATCGGATAGTGCGTCGCGTGCGTGGTGACGACCGCGACGGCGTCCAGTTCGTCGAGCGTCATTAGCTCGCGGTAGTCAGTGAAGACGTGGGGCACATCGAATTTCCGCGCCATCGCCTCGACGTTCTCGCGGTTGGGGCTGCAAACCGCGACCAGCTCCGCGCGCGGATGGCTCTTGACGCCCGGCGCGTGAACGACGTCGGCCCAGCGGCCCGTCCCGACGATGCCGACCTTGATCTTCTCAGCGCCGGGCATCCATGCCTCCTTGGCGGGCTGGGTGGTCAGGCGTTGTCACCTCTTCCAGGACCTGGCGATAGTAGGCGTAGTTTTCGAACGGCACGTCGGTCCGCACGCGCCCGTCGGCCAGGGGTACGTAGCCGCCCTGGGCCAGCAACGGGGGGACCTTCGTGGTGATCTCTCGACGGATGGCGGGTTTGTCCAGCAGAAGGACGTCCAGGTCGATCCCGCCGATCAGGCCCACGTCGCGCCCGAACTCGCGGCGCAGGTCGGCGTAGTCCATGGTCTTGAGGTAGGCCTCGCACGCCCACAGGCAGTTGAACCCGGCCTTCAGGATGCTTGGCACGAGCAGCCGTCCGTTGGCGTACGTCACGAGGCAGATCGTCTGGACCCCATGCCGCCGCAACGCCTCCAGCGCGGGCTGGTAGCTGGCGAGCGCAAAATCCTCGTACGTCGACGGGGAGACCAGTGGGCCGCCGGCGCCCCCGATCGGCTCGGAGAACGACGCGAAGTCGATCTCCACGTCCCCCAGCACGCGGTCAACCAACCGCGCCGCGAACTCGCCCCAGATCTCCATGATCTCATGGACCAGTGTCGGCGAGTCCATGACCAGATACAGCACCTCCAGGAACCGGGGCCAATCCCGTACACCCATCGAAAGAAAAAAGCCGCGATGGACGAGCAGCTCCAGCACGTAGTCGCGGTCTCGCCACGCCTCGACCTGCGCGTCCCAGTCATCCCCGAAGCGTCCCGGATCCTCCGGGTCGAGCCGGCGGCGCAGGTCATCGAGGTCTCGTCGAGACGTCGGCCACTTGTTCAGTTCGGGCATGGGTTCGATGTTGATGGGGATCCGCTCGCGCCGGTCGGTGTGGAACATCTCAGCCAGGTCCGCGTCCGCCGGCAGCCCCTGCTCGTGCCACCGCGCCAGGACGTCGTCCCTCAGGCCCTCCTCGAAGTACGGCACACGGTCCGGGGTCCCATAGCGCATGGTTTCCCGGAACCGTTCACGAGCGTTCATTCGCTTCGACCACCCGGACTGTCGACTTGCAGGCGTTGCCTACTTGACCTCCGACATCTTGACCGCGCGACGCGCCTTGGCGGCGATCAGGGCGGCCTCCAGCACGCGCTGCGTCTCGTAGGCGTCGGCGAAATCAGGGATCGGCACGACGGGCTTCTTGCCGGCCAGCACCCGCATGATATCCGACGCCTGGTTCACGAACGTGTGCTCGTACCCGAGGATGTGCGCGTCGGGCCACCATGCGTCGACGTACGGGTGGTTGCCCGCCGACGTGCACATGATCTTCGTCCAGCCGCGGACCTTCGGGTCGGCCGTGTAGTCCATGTACTCGAGGTAGTTCATGTCCTCGAACCGGAACCGCACCGACCCCTTGTCCCCGTGTACCTCGATGCCGTTCTGGTTCTGGTATCCCATCGCCAAGCGAGAGCATTCGAAGCTCGCCACCGCTCCCTTCTTGAACCTGGCCAGGAACAGGACGGCATCGTCGACGTCGACCTTGCCCTTCTTGCGACTGCCCCGGGCTCCGCCCGAGATGCCGCCGGCGGAACCGGCCGTCAAGACCGTTCGCGTCTTGACGAACGTCTCGGCGATCGCGCCGGAAACCTCGGTGATCTCGTCGCCGGTAATGAATCGTGCCATGTCGATGATGTGCGCGTTCAGGTCGCCGTGCGCGCCGCTACCGGCCAACTTCTTCTTGAACCGCCACAGGAGCGGCGTCTCCGGCCCGCCCCAATCCTGCAGGTAGATGCACCGGACGTGAAAGATGCGACCGATCTTGCCGGCCTTGACCAGCTGGTGCGCCAGCGCGACGGCGGGGCAGCGGCGGTAGTTGTACCAGACGAACGTCGGGGTCTTGGCCTTCTTGGCGGCCTCGACCATCTTGCGGGCGTCCTTGAGCGTGCCAGCGATCGGCTTCTCCGTGCCGACCGGCTTGCCCGCCGCCAAAGCCGCCATCGCCACCGGCATGTGCATGTAGTTCGGCGTGACGATGTCGACGTAGTCGATCGCCTTGTCGTGGACCACCTTCTTCCAGTCGTCCGACCAATGGTGCCACCCCCAGCGCTTTGCGAAGACCTTCGGGTTCTCCTCGGTCTGTCCGAAGCTCGTGTGCATCACCGGGACCCTGGGCAACTTGGTGAAGAACTTCGCGACGTTGAGATAGGCGTTACTGTGGGTCCGCCCCATGAAACCCTGACCGATCAGAGCGATGTTGCATGCCTTGGCCATCGTACGTACCTCCTTCTGCGAACTTGGGTTGTCTGAAAGGTGCCGCTATCCTACGGCCCGTGGCAGGGCCGGGCAACCCCAAACCGATGCTTCTCGGCGATGTCCCGGCCGTCGGGGCGGCGCCTCAAATGACGGGTTCGCCGGTTGAACCTGGCTGGCTTCCGGGTACGATATAGATAGAGGGGGCTTGGGTGACACCGCAAGCGGGGCCCTGCCGCGCCGGCTGATTCCGGTGCGAAGGGTCCGAACATGACGGAAAGGCAGGACGATGACCCGACGAGCGCTGTGCATCATGATGGCCGTACTGGCCTTGACCGGGGGGCTGGGGTGCATGGAGCAACCGTTCCTGACGGACGTGCTGGGTTTCCTTCCCGGTCCGTCGCCGAGCCTGGTCCAACAGGCCGCGCTGACCGATCAGCTCCTTGGGATGGGAGGCGATCCGAACATCCTGTTGGGTCTTGCCGGATCAGGCGACCAGACCGGTACGGATACGACGTCCTCGGGCACCGGTGGGGGCGAGGACTGCCCCGAAGGCCAGGTCTGGGTCGGCACCGTCACAGTGGGGGGCGTCACGATAACCATTAACCAGTGCGTCTCCGAAGACCAGGCCGCCCAGTACGGTCTATGATGAGCGGGCAACGGAACCGCAGCCGATCCGGCTGAACGATCACGCAGCCACAAGGTGTGAGGCCGCTATACCGGCCGCTCTCCCGCCGATACAACTGGATGACCACTCGTCCCCAAAGCGCAGGGCCGGCTGTGCCGGTCAGTTTCTTGCCGATACAATCAGCCCGGCGCGCCCGTCCCTACAGCGCGTCAATACTGGCCGAAACGCTGCCAAGGAGACCGTCGCATGCCTCGACCGACCACCGAAGCCAAACTCATCGACGCCATGTCCGAGATGGACATCATCGATGCCAACGAACACCTCGGACCGGAACAGG
>CAYOGX010000578.1:0-4147 GCA_964403235.1 uncultured Planctomycetales bacterium
CTACGCGATACTCGCGATCGGGATACGCCGCAATGGCAACAGCCGCCTGGGCGAGGTCCTCGCCCGCATATCGCATCAACTTGACGTAGACGCCACCGTGGTCACGCAGGTTGATCGTCACCCGCGTGACGACTTCGTCATCGGCGAGCGCGGTCTGCCGAAGGCCCACGAACCAGTTGTTGATGTGGATCGACCGTTCGCCCGCTGGGCCGGCAACGTGGACCGCTACGTCCTGTCCAGGCGCCTCGCCGCCGAGCGCAGGACCGGCAGCAGCTTCCTCCGAGGGATCATGGACAAGACGCTGTTCACCAGCGCGATCTATCTGCGGGAGCACTTCCACATCCCCGTGCTGATCGTCGAGGGGCAGGTCAACTACGACTACTCCGCCTTCGACCCCCAGGCCGTTCGCGGGGCGTCGCCAACGGATCCTGCCCGCCTGCAGGTCGAACAGATAGAAGAAGTCCACCGTGCCGTCCTTGGGGCCGATCACGTTGGCCCGTTGGCCCTCGATCACCGGCCAATCGAACGGTGTCAGCGTCTTGTAGCGCGACCACGCCGGATCGACCACCTGCGCCCGCTGCGCCGGGCAGTCAATGACGTCGCCCACCTCGACGGCCAGGGCCGCATGGAGCTTCCACATGAAATGCTTAGCCCGATCGGTCGGGTTGGCGATCCGGTAGGCCAGGTCCATCTGCGGGCCGTCCGAACGCAACGACATCCGACGCTCGTACGTCAGCCCCGTCAGCGGCAGCGCCCCTTGCAGCACGAGCTGGTCGTCCTCGATCCGCGCGGTCAGCGCCGAGGTCCACAGCTCGCCATGGTCGGGCGCTTCGGTGTCGTCGATCTGCTCTGGGACGTCGTTCGGTATCAGCTCGTCGATCCCGCCGTAGAAGTTCGGATCGTATTCCGTTCCCGCCGCCAGTCGCTCCAGCCGCAGCGCCTCGTTTCTCCACAGGAACTCGTTCCCGCTTTTGGAGTCCACGACGCTGATGATTCGACCGCCCACCTCGGGCGCCACGTCCACCCGCAGATGCGCCGACTCGAGCCGAACGACCGGCACGCCGTCCACGTCAAGATCGTCCTGAATGCGCGTCACCGCGGCTCCTTCAATCGCAACCCCGCCCGCACGACCGAGACGGTGCCCACGTCGCACCGTACCGGCCGATCGCCGCTGCGTCCAGCCGTCTACTGCGATAGGACAGCCGACGCGCTGGACAGGGGCGCCGGCTCCGGTAAAGATTGGCGGGCGGACGCGGCGCGACCGGACCGACACGGCCGGCTCGCGGATACGGCCCGCCATCACCGAGGACGACCAGGCCCATGAACGATGCCGTACTGCCCCACGTACTGATATCCAACGACGACGGGTTCGACGCGCCGGGTCTCCAGGCCCTGTATCGCGCCTTGTCGGGCCTGGCCCGGGTCAGCGTGGTCGCGCCGGCCAAGGGGGTGAGCTCGGCCGGGCACGGGGTGACCGATCGCCGTCCGATCCGGGTCGAACGGCGCGACGTCCAGCCGTTCGGCGTGATCCACGTCGTCGACGCGCTACCGGCGGACTGCGTCAGACTGGCGTTGACCGAGCTGTTGGACCCTCGGCCTGACTGGGTCGTGGCTGGCATCAACCGCGGCGGGAACCTGGGCGTGGACGTCTTCTACTCGGGCACGGTGGCCGTCGCGCGCGAGGCCGCCTTCCTCGGACTGCCGGCCGTGGCCGTGTCGCAGTACCTCCGGGCGGGCGTTACCGAGATCGATTGGCCCCGGGCGACCGAATGGACGCGGTCGGTCCTGGAGCGGATCTTCGCCGCACCGGCCGACAGACGTCCGCCCATATGGAACGTGAACCTGCCGTCACTGCCGCCGTCCGAGCAACCACGCGGGATAATCACCGCGCCCATGGCGCTCACGCCGCTGCAGATCCGCTACCAACGCCAGGAGGAGGACGCAGGCCGAGGCGGCATGACGTATCAGTTCGCCGGCCAGTACAGCGAACGACCCGCGCCGCCAGGCACGGACGTGAGCCATGCCTTCGGGGGGCACATCACGCTGACGCCGCTGTCTCTCGATCTGACCTGCACGGATGCCGACGGTGGGCTCGGCTCGTAAGCGAGCGCCTGCGACGGTTACCGCCCGAACATTCGGCCGACGCCGCGTTCCATCAGGCGTCTGCGCATCGCCGTCATGTAGGCAGCGCTCTTGGCACGTTGGTCGGCCGACTGGCCCACCATGAACCGCTCGACCTCTCCATTGAATCGCTTCTGCATGGCCTGCCGGTCACCCCCGTGGAACCCCGGAGGGCCGCCTCTGCCTGACCCCCGGCGCGCGGCGGCCCCGTGGCGACCCCCGCCGGGACCCCGTCGGCCCGGGCCCCCGCGTGACGCTCGAAACGCCCTGCTGAAGTTCCGGCCCCAGCGACGCATCTCGTCGATCCGTTCGTCGAGGAACTCCTCGCGCTGAGACGACGGCAGCTTGTGGTAGGCGTTGACTTGCCGGCCCATCCGCTCGCGCATCACCCGTCCCATATTTTCTCGCATGGCGTCGAGCTGCGACCGATCGACCTTCTCCCACGCCTCGGCAAACGCGTCGTCGTCCATCGCGGCGGCCTTTTCCATATGCTCCTCGACCCACGCCACCCGCTGCTGCGCGGGCAGCCGGGCGAAGTCTTCGCTGGCCGCGTACTCAACGTAGTCGGCAGCGGTAGAAGTCTCGACCGGCGGCGGCGGCTTCGGCGCCGGCTCGGGCCAGAAGGCGTATCCCGCCACGCCAATGCCAGCCAGGCCCAGCAGCGAACCCAGCGCGACCAGGACGACCTTGACCCTCCGGTCCCCGAACACCTTCTTGAAATCGATTACGGGGATCAGCATCGTCACGCCTCCCGATGGCCCAACGTCGTCGGTCCGTCCCACGCGGGACTACGGATTCGGCGGCTCCGGCGGCAGCTGCCAGTCCCACATCCGCCAGCGGTTTTCGACGTGGCAGTCCGCATAGAGCGTGTGGATGATCTTCTTCTTGCCTGCCTTGCCGTGATAGGCCTCGTAGTCCTTCAGCAGGTGCATGTCGGACGTCTTCATCTTCAAGAGGTGTTGGAAGTGCGGCGGCAGGGGAGCGATCACCTTGATGAAGGTATCGCCCACCATGATCTTCGGACGCAGACCCAACCCCTCGAACGCGCTCAAGAGCAGGACCACGGGCGTGTATTCGTAGCTGGTCCCTTCGGACTCCCAGAAGCTCTGTCCGTAGACGCTCGGATCACACGGGTCCCGCAGCGTCTTGCCCGGCATGTCCGTCGGACAGCGAAACAGCTCCTGGTTCCGCGCGTAGGGCATCAGGAAGTCCATGATCGGCGGGTAGTAGTCGGGCGACTCGGTGTCCTCGGGGTTCAGCGAGGGCATCATCGTCGCGGTCGGCAGGACGTCGTCGTAGTCGTGGAAGTACTGCTTGAACGCCACGCCCAGGTGGTGCAAGTTACTCAGGCACACCGCGCGCCGGCCGTGCTCCTTGGCTTGGCCCAACGCCGGCAGCAAGATGCTGACCAGCAGCGCGATGATGGCCACCACCACCAGCAGCTCGATCAACGTGAACGCCCGACGGCTGCGGGCGGGTCGGCGTGCATGGACGGACCTGGGTACGGGGCCACCGTTCGTCGGCGCACCCGCACCGAAGTCGGATTGCGAACTGGCGTGATCCAATCGCATATCGGCCTCGCCGCCCATTGTACCCGCAACGACGCCGATTCGATCGGCAAGGGATTGTCGATTCTTGTAGGGCACTGGGTCCGGTGATGTGCCTCCATGGCGCTCGGCGGATCAGGGCGTCGGACACCCGCCCGTCCGCAGGCCTGAGTTTGGCACTGTCAGAATGGCAGCCAGCGAACCTGTGTAAATGTAACTTACTTTTATAAAAGCACTTGCAATCACCACGCACTGGAACATCACTTGCTGGTTGCCTATAGGACACAGGAGAGTATGCGATGAGAATCGACAAGTTCACCGTCAAGGCACAAGAGGCCATCGCACGCGCCCAGGAGCTGGCATCGGGCCAGGGGAACCCAGCCGTCACGACCGTCCATCTGCTGGCAGGACTGCTGGGCGAGCAAGAGGGCGGCATCGTCAGGCCGCTGCTCGAGAAGGTCGGCGCGGACGTCGACCGG
>CAYOGX010000579.1:0-4142 GCA_964403235.1 uncultured Planctomycetales bacterium
GAGAGGAAGGATGAAGTCATGACCGACAAGAAGGACGACCCGGGCGGCTCGGGCCACCGCGGCTACGCCGACCTGACCGGCGCGCAGATCTTCAACGAGATGCTGCTGGAAGAGGGCGTGGAGGTCCTCTTCGGCTTTCCGGGCGGGGCGGTGATTCCGATTTTCGACGTCCTGTACGACTCGCCGCTGAAGTTCGTGATGTCGCGGCACGAGCAGGGCGCCGGCCACATGGCCGACGGCTACGCCCGCTCGACGGGCAAGACGGGCGCGGTGATCGCCACCAGCGGGCCCGGGGCGACGAACCTGATCACCGGGCTGGCGACGGCGAACATGGACTCGGTGCCTGTGGTGGCCTTCACCGGGCAGGTGCGCAGCGCGCTGATCGGCAACGACGCGTTCCAGGAGGCCGACGTCACCGGCGTGACCCGTCCGATCACCAAGCATAACTTCCTGGTCACCCGTGTCGAGGACCTCGGGCGGACGATCAAGGAGGCGTTCCACATTGCCCGGACGGGCCGGCCCGGCCCGGTCGTCGTCGACATTGCCGTGGACGCCACGGTGGCGCGGCTCGAGGCCGAACCCGACCTCAAGCCCCAGCTCCCGGGCTACAAGCCGAACACCGAAGGGCACATTCGCCAGATCAAGGCCGCCGCCGACGCGATCAACGCCGCCGAACGCCCGATCCTGTACGTTGGCGGGGGCGTGGTGATCGCCGAGGCCAGCCCCGAACTCCGCGCCGTGGCGGCCAAGGGCCGACTGCCCGTGACCACCACGCTGCTGGCCCTCGGGACGGTCGACGAGAACGACGAGCTGGCGGTGCGGATGCTCGGCATGCACGGGTCGGCGGCGGCCAACTACGCCGTTCAGGAATCCGACTGCCTGGTCGCCATCGGCTCGCGGTTCGACGATCGCGTCACGGGCGACCTGGCCACCTTCGCGCCCCAGGCGAAGATCGTCCACATCGACATCGACCCCGCGTCGATCTCGAAGAACGTCCAGGTCGACATCCCGGTCGTTGGCGACGCCAAGGACATCCTCGCCAAGCTCGTCGATCTCATCGAGACGCCTGACCGATCGCCCTGGCTTGAGAAGGTCCGCCAGTGGAAGGCCGACTACCCCTTCCGCTACGAGCCCGAGGGGCACATCAAGCCGCAGGAAGTGATCGAGCTTCTCGGGAAGCTGACCGATCACGACGCCATCATCGCCACCGGGGTCGGGCAGCACCAGATGTGGACCGCCCAGTTCTACGGGTGGCGGCGGCCCAGGCAGATCATCACGTCCGGCGGGCTGGGGACGATGGGCTTCGGGTGCCCCGCGGCGATCGGCGCGCAGTTCGGCAATCCCGGAACCACCGTGGTGGACATCGACGGCGACGGGAGCTTCTCCATGACGATGATCGAGGTCATCACCGCCGTCCAGCACAACCAGCCTGTCAAGTTCATCGTGCTCGACAACGAGTACCTGGGCATGGTCAGGCAGTGGCAGGAGATGTTCTACAACCACCGGTATTCGGCTGTGGATCACCCGTGCCCGGACTTCGCCGCCATTGCCCGCGGGTTCGGCGCACACGCCGTGACCGTCAGCGAGCGGTCCGAACTGGCCGACGCGATGAACGACGTGCTCACGCACGACGGCCCGGTCGTCTTCCACGTGAAGGTCGAGCCCGAGGAGAACGTCTACCCGATGGTCGCCGCCGGAAAGAGCCTCAACGAGATGAACCTGGGCAAGCTGGCCTAGAACGAACGACAAGGCGGGGCCGCGGGTGCGTTCGGCCGGCGAGCCCCGATCGGAGAGTCGCGATGAAACACGTCATCAGCGCATTGGTGCAGAATCAATCGGGCGTTCTGGCCCACGTGGCCGGCATGTTCGCGGCGCGGGGCTTCAACATCGACTCGCTCGTCGTCGGGCGGACCGAAGACGCCGACCTGAGCCGAATGACCATCGTCGTCGTCGGTGACGACCGCGTGCTCGAGCAGGTGCGCAAGCAACTCGGCAAGGTCGTGCCCGTGGTCAAGATACGCGACTTCGCGGACACCTCGTGTGTCGAACGTGACCTGATGCTCGTTCGCGTGCACGTGGCCCCGGCCAAACGGGCCGAGGTCATTCAACTGGTCGACCTGTTCCGCGGGCGCGTCGTGGACGTGGCGCCCCACAGCGTCATCGTCGAACTGTCCGGCCCGGAGGACAAGCTCGAGGGGTTCATCGACCTGGTACGGCCGTACGGCATCCAGGAACTGGCGCGCACGGGCGTCATCGCCATGCAGCGCGGGAAACAGCAGGGATAGGAACGAACGGCGCGCGAAACCGCAAGCGGTTTCATCGTCCGCGCCAGACGGTACCGGAAACCGCTTGCGGTTTCGCGCGCCGTCTGATACGCCCCTCCCCATGATCATCGCGCATCACCTCATCTGGACCGCATACGGGTGGTGGCTGCCCAACGATCCGCGGGGAAGCATGTCGCGCCGCATTCGCCAGGACGTCTTCATGCATCTCGGCGAACTCCACCACGGTCGCAAGAAGGTCCAGCCCGCGGGATGGGTCATCCGCGAGTTCTACGACCGGGCGAGATCTGCGCTGAAGCATCCGCTTCTGACGATGTCCGCTGCAGACCGGGACGTGATCGCCGCGAGCTTCGCCGACGTCATTGCTGCGCGCAAGTACACCTGCTATGCCTGCGCGATCATGCCGGATCACGTCCACGTTCTCATACGCAAGCACAGGGATCGTGCCGAGGAGATGATCGCGGATCTCCAGGCCGCGTCGCGAGCCGCGCTGCGCGAGCACGAACTCCGGCCGCCAGACCATCCCGTCTGGGGCGGACCGGGGTGGAAGGTCTTCCAGGACCACCCCGACGATATCCGCAGGACGATCCCGTACATTGAGGGCAACCCTATCAAGATCGGACTGCCTGCCCAATCATGGGCGTTCGTCAAGGAGTACGACGGGTGGCCCCTGCACCCGGGTCACAGTCCGAACTCCCCGTACGCGAGGCGCGCCCGGGGAGAACCGTTCAGGAGGAAGTAGCGCGCGACACGTGGGGACGATGCCCATGGTACGGCGCGCGAAACCGCAAGCGGCTTCATCGTCCGCGCCGAACCGTGCGCCTAACCGCTTGCGGTGTCGCGCGTCTTATTCGCTTGCGGTGTCGCGCGCCGTCCGCGCCGCGGCGACGGCGGGATTGGTGATCTGCCCGGCGCGCATGTTGATCGCCGCGGCGTGCCCGTCGGACTCGGCGGCGAACGCGTCGACCCCGAGGCCCGCCAGCTTGCGCACGTAGGGCAGCGTCGCGTTGCACAGGGCCCGCGTGCTGGTGCGCCCCACGGCCCCGGGCATGTTCGTCACGCCGTAGTGCACCACTCCGTCCACGATGTACGTCGGGTCGCTGTGCGTTGTGGGCCGGCTGGTGGCAATGCACCCGCCCTGGTCGATGCACACGTCCACGATCACCGCCCCGGTCTTCATCGTCTTGACCACCGACGCGTCGATCAGTTGCGGGGTCCGGGCGCCGGGGATGAGCACGGCCCCGATGACCAGGTCCGCCCGCACGGCGTACCGCCGGACCGCGTGCGGGTCGCAGTACACCTCGTGAACGTTGGCCGGCATGATGTCCTCCAGATACCGCAGCCGATCCAGATCGTTGTCCAGGATGACGACTTCGGCGCCCATGCCGGCGGCCACGCGGGCCGCCTCCGTGCCCACCACCCCGCCCCCGAGGATCAGCACGCGGGCCGGCTCGACGCCCGTCACGCCGCCCAGCAGGATTCCGCGGCCCATCATGGGCTTCTCCAGGTACTTGGCCCCTTCCTGGATCGACATCTTCCCGGCGACCTCGCTCATCGGAATCAGCAGCGGCAATCACCCGTGCGCGTCGCGAAGCGTTTCATACGCCACGGCCGTGATCCCCGCGCCGAGGCACGCGTCGGTCAGCTCGTGTGATGCGGCGAAGTGGAAGTACGTGAAAACGATCTGGTCTCTGCTCAGCAGGTCGATCTCCGCCGGTTGGGGCTCTTTGACCTTGACGATCAACTCGGCGCGGTCGAACAGCTCTTCGGGTGTCCGGACCAGTTGGGCGCCGGCGTCGGCGTATTCGGCGTCCTCGAAGCCGCTGCTCTGTCCGGCGCCGGCCTGGACGAGCACGGTGT
>CAYOGX010000580.1:0-4141 GCA_964403235.1 uncultured Planctomycetales bacterium
CCGAGGAGCTGGATCAGATCGTGCAGGGCGGCCGGGGCCAGGTAGACGCGGTATCGGCCGGGCTTGATGGTCTGGGCGGGGTGGGCGATGGCGTCGAGCTGCTCGGTGGCCCAGGCCAGCTTGCGGTCGAAGTCGGCGGGCGTCCACTCGAAGCCGGCGTAGGCGGTTTTGACGGCCTTGTCCGTCTCGCGATAGAAGCTCCAGTCGAAGTTGTAGCTGTAGTTGGTGTACCAGTTGCGCTGCCCGAAGGAATTGGCGAATCCCGCGTGGATCCCGCCGCCGGCGTAAAGCCCGACGAGGTCGCGGCCCCGGCCGGCCTGGAGGATGTCGGCCACGATCGCGGGCGCGTCGGGCAGGCGGTTCTCGTCACGCCGCTCGGTGTTCTTCACCTCCGTCGCGTAGAGCAGGTGCGGGTCCTCGGGCAGATGGGCCCGCGCCTCGCGCAGGTCTTTGACCAGGCGCGTGATCCGTGATCGGTCGATCTCGATGTCGCCCGACAGCGTCAGGTTGCCGGACGCGTGCCGTTGGCCCTCGATCAGATCGAGCGCGAGCGACCGCTGCGTGACGCTGCCGGCCTGGCGGATTTCGTTGTGGTTGAACCGGACGAAATCGGACTCCTCGGCAGAGAAGCTGGCCGTGTAGACCTCCTCGCCGGTCAGGCTGGCGGTGAGGGCGTCGGCGATCTGGTGGAAGTAGTCTTGCATGGCGTCACGCACCTCCGAAGACGTCGACGTCGGCAAACAGGCAGGCGGGCGAGGCGTGCCCGACGCCGATGACCTGGGTTGGCTCACCCTTGCCGCAGTTCGGCGTGCCCATGACCTGGACGGTGTCGGCGTTGCCGACCCTTTTCAGGTTGCGCCAGAACGTGGCGGAGATCCCGCGGTAGTTGGGGTTCTTGACGACGCCGGCCAGCCGGCCGTTCTCGATCAGGCGGGCCCACTCGCAGCCGAACTGGAACTTGTTCCGCGAGTCGTCGATGGACCACGAACGGTTGGTTTCCATGTAGATGCCGCGCTCGACGGCGGTGACCATCTCGTCGAGCGTGGCGGTGTCCGGCTCGAGGTTGAGGTTGGCCATCCGGTCGATGGGCGGACGGTTCCACGCGCACGCCCGCGCGTTGGCCACGCCCGGCAGATGCGTGCGGGTCTGTGACGCGATACCGCCCAACGGCCGTTGCAGGATGCCGTCCTTAATGATGTATTCCCGCCGCGCGGGCGTGCCCTCGTCGTCGAAGCCGTAGCTGGCGAACTGTTCGGGCCGGCTCGGGTCGAACGTGACGTTCAGCAGCTCCGACCCGTATCGGTACGAGCCGAACATGTCGAGCGTGACGAAGCTCGTGCCGGCGTAGTTGCGCTCGTCGCCGAGGATGCGGTCGAGCTCGAGCGGATGTCCGATCGATTCGTGGATCTGGAGGATCATCTGATCGGGCGCGGCCAGCAGGTCCATCTGGCCCGAGGGGCAGTTCGGGGCGGACAGCAACTCCAGCGATTCTGATGCGATTCGCGGGGCGGCGTCGCGGAACCCGATGTCGTCGAGGATCTCGAGCCCGCCCTGCCGGGCGAAGGCGTGCCCGCCGTGGGTCCGCGCTTGGGTGTCCGAGCCCTTGTTGGCCGTGGCACCCATCAGCGGGATCAGGTAGCAGAACCGCTGCCGCAGCCGGCTGCCTTCGCTCGTCAGGAGGAGCGTGTCCGCCTCCGCGTACACCAGGCCGGCGTGCCAGTCAACGATCTGCTCGTCGATCTTGAGGCGTTCGGATTCGGCGCGGAGCAGGTCGACCTTTTCCTTGAGCGACATGGATTGCCAGGCCTTGCGCACGGGCGTGTGGTATTCGGCCTGGACGGTGGTTCTTGGGGCCTTGGAGAAGTCGGCGACGGTGCGTCCGGCGCTGCTGCGGGCCCAGTCGAGTGCGTGTTGGGCGGCGCGTTGCAGGCCCGCCGTCGTTAGGTCGCTGGTCGCGCCGTAGCCCATGCCGCCGTTGTCGAGGACGGTGATCATGACGCCCGCGTCTTCGGCGCGCGTGACGGGCTGAAGGATGTTCTGGCGGACCAGCACGGTCTCGCCACGTTCCTGGACGTAGCGCAACGTGCAGTAATCCGCCTGAGGGATGATCTGGTTGAAGCGCGTCTCGATCTGCTCGATCATCAGGGATCTCCATGTTGCCCGAGCACCGTTGGCATCGGGACAGATGATACGCCCTCGACCCAACCGAGACAAACATCGTGGGGCCCGGCCGGTTTCGTTCGAGCAGAAGACGAAGTAGACTACCGCCTTGCCGGTAGACCGATGCCATCCATCGAGGAAAGGGAGATCTGTCATGTTCGCACAGAGTGTCGCTGTGGTGCTCGCATGGGCTGCCTCGTCCGTGGCGGCCGAGCCACTGAAGTTCGAGCGCGTTCGTATCAGCACCAGGACGTTCGAGGCCTCCTCGGCCTTCGACGTCGACAAGGACGGGGCCCTGGACATCGTCTCGGGCGCGTACTGGTACGCGGGCCCGGACTTCAAGACCGCCCACAAGATGTGCGACGTCAAGCCGGAGGGCGAGTACTTCGACGACTTCTCGGACTTCCCGATGGACGTCAACGGCGACGGGTACCTCGACATCATCACCGGCGGGTGGTGGGGCAAGAAGCTCCGCTGGCGGGAGAACCCCAAGGGCAAGCCCGTCGCGTGGAAGGTCCATGACATCGACGAGACGGGTAGCATCGAGACGATCCGCTTCTGGGACGTCGACGGCGACGGGCACGTCGAGGCCATCCCCAATGCCGGTGGGCGGGTCGTCTTCTACCGACTCGTCCGCGACGCGGCCGGCAAGGGCACGGGCAAGTTCACCGAGCACGTCATCATGCCCAAGGGCTGCGGCCACGGCCAGGGGTTCGGCGACGTCAATGGCGACGCCCGTGGCGACTTCGTCATCCCGAACGGCTGGGTCGAGGCGCCCAAGGATCCTCTCAAGGGCAAGTGGGCGTTTCACCAGGAGTTCAAGCTCGGCACGGCCAGCAACCCGATCCTCGTCCACGACGTGAACGGCGACGGCCTGGCCGACCTCATCGTCGGCGAGGCCCACAACTACGGGCTCTACTGGATGGAGCAAAAGCGCGATGCGGACGGCAAGCAATTATGGATCAAGCACATGATCGACCCCGACCGGTCGCAGTACCACGACGTCACGTTGGCGGACATCGACAAGGACGGCCAGGTCGAGCTGATCACAGGCAAGCGGTATCGCGCTCACAACGGCAATGACCCTGGCGCAAAGGACCCGGTCGGCGTGTACATCTTCGAGATCGACGGCGGGAAGTTCAAACGGATCACGCTGGACTACGGCCCGGCCGGCAAGGCCAGCGGCGTCGGCATCTATCCGTGGATCGCCGACGTCGACAACAACGGCTGGCCCGACATCGTCGCCCCCGGCAAGGAGGGCCTGTACCTCTTCAAGAACCACGGCCCGCAGAAGTAGGGTCCGCCGTGCGGACCATTACCTCCGGACAGACAGGTCCGCATGGCGGACCCTACGGGCGCGTCTTGCCGATGTCGACGGTGACGGTTCGCTTGAACGACGTTCGCTTGTTTTTCTGCGGTGACGCGTCGGTCGCGACGGCACAGAACGTGTGTGGGCCGTTGCCGGGGCGATGCACCCACACCCGCGACCCGGCCGACTGTCGACGGATCGGCTTGCCGTCGCAATAGAGCTCGACGCTCTCGATGCCGCTCCGGTCCTCGGCCGCGACCACGACTTCCACCTGGCCGTTCTCGCGGACGGCGACGTCGGTGATCTCGACGGCCGGTCCGACGCGGTCGACGTAGGCCTTGCCCTGGATCTCAATGCACATCGGTGCGTCCACCGTCAACGTGAATGACCCGTCGGCGTCGAGTGAAGCGACCGGGAGGCGGCGCTGCTCCTTGCCGTTCTGCGGTGAGACGACGAACGCCTCCGCGCCGTCGCCGGCGTAGCGCAGGCGGACCTTGGTAGCTCGTCCATCGGCCGGGCGCAGCAGATAGCGGGTGCCGGTCAGGCGCTTGGCGCGGACCGACTTGCCGTCGAGCGCCTCGCCATACAGCTCCAACGTCTGGCCGAGCGACTCTAGGCCGGCCAGACGAAGCGACGCCGTGCCGGTCTTGCCGCGGATCACCGTTTCGCTGG
>CAYOGX010000581.1:0-4139 GCA_964403235.1 uncultured Planctomycetales bacterium
CCCCGGCGTGCTCGTCGCGGGCACGATCTACGTGGACGACGACGCTGCGGGCGATCCGGGCCCCGGTGACCCTGCCGTCAGCGACCCACTCGAGGACGGCACCGCGGCCCACCCTTACGATGCGATCCAGGAAGGGATCGACGCCACGATCGGTGGCGACACGGTGCTCGTCAAGGACGGCACGTACACGGGCGACGGCAACCGGGACCTGGACTTCAACGGTAGGGCAATCACGGTGAGAGGCGAAAATGGGGCCGAGGTGACGATCATAGATTGCCAGAACTCGGGCCGCGGCTTCCACTTCTACTCAGGTGAGACCGCTGCGTCGATACTCGACGGGTTCACAATCCAGAACGGGGTCCAGGACTACCACTTGCCCGTTGCGCTCGGAGCGGGCATCTGCTGCCGGCAAGGCAGCAGCCCCACGATACGCAACTGCACTGTAACGGACTGTGATGCCGATGACTACGGGGCCGGCATCTGCTGTTGGGAAGACAGCAGCCCGACTATCGAGCAATGCGTTGTTGCCGACAACCGGGCGCATATGTCGGGCGGCGGCATCGCCTGTTACAGCAACAGCAACCCAGTCATATCCGACTGCATTATCCGAGGGAATATGGCCGAGTACGGATACGGCGGCGGGGTCTGGAGCGACGAAAGCACCCCCACGATCTTCAACTGTTTTGTGACCGAGAATAGGGCGAGCCAAGAGGGCGGTGGTATCTGCTGTCACGATGGCAGTTCTCTGGTGACGCAATGCACTGTGGTCTCAAACAGGAGCCGGCGAGGAGGAGGGATCTCTCTCAGGTACACCGCTGCGCGTGTCCTCCGCTGCAACATCAGGGGCAATACCGCAGATTATGATGGCGGGGGGCTCACGGTTGCCGGTGACGCGCCAACGGTTGCATTCTGCACCATTTGGGAAAACGAGGGAGGCGCCGTTTCGTGCTTCAACACGAGCTTTGTCCTGTACAACTGTGCGATCACTGGGAACTACCGTGCCGTGGGCCCCGGGGGCATTCTGAGTGACGACAGTAGCGGCGCTACGTTCGCCAACAGCATCCTGTGGGGAAACACGCGGCCCGAAATCGCGGTGGACGGCATTCCGCCAACAATCACGTATTGCGACGTACAAGGCGGGTATGCAGGTCTGGGCAACTTCGACCGGGATCCGCGCTTCGTGAACGCCGAGGTCGGCGACTTCCACATCCGGGCCGATTCGCCCTGCATCGACGCGGGCACGAGCGAGGTACATGATGAACTCGATATCGACGGGGAGGCCCGATGGGACCATCCGGGCGTTTCCAACACGGGCGGCGGCGCACTCACCTACTGCGACGTGGGCGCGGACGAGTTCTTCGACACGGACGGCGACAACCTGCCCGATCAATGGGAAGTGACGCACGCTCTTGACCCCACTGATGACGGCTCCGGGGAGCCGAGCAACGGCGCGTCAGGCGATCCCGATTCGGACGGACTGAACAACCTGGGCGAACATCTCAATGGCGGTGATCCGCACAATGACGACACGGACGGGGACGGCCGGACTGACAGCGAGGAACTCAGCGATGGAACAAACGTGGTTCACCCCGACAACAGCGAGAAGACATATTATGTCAGTAAGGCAGATGGGAGTGACTCATACGACGGCCTGAGCAAGACATTTGACGGGACTCATGGCCCCAAAGCAACTATCCAGGCCGGCATCGATGCCGCCATCAGTGGGTGGGGATACACCGTGGAAGTGGCAGACGGATCCTACGGCGGGTACCGGTATGACCCGATCGTTTTTGTCGGCAAGGTGGTCCGACTCAAGTCCGAGCATGGCCCGACCAACACCGTCATCCGGGACAGCGGGTCGGGCGACAGCGTCGAGTTCAAGTACGGCGAAGCGGCCGACACCGTGCTCGAGGGATTCACACTCCTGTGCCACACGATCGGTCACAGCTCGGCTATTTCCTGTCAGGCGAGCGCCCCCACGATCACCGGCTGCGTAATCGTCGGCGAGGCAACTGCCGGCAGCGGTATTCGGTGTTCCTCAGGGGCCGCGCCGCTTATTGCCGACTGCTTATTTGACCATGCCCTGGCGACCGACGACGGCGGCGGGCTGGGCTGTGAAGCAAGCAGTCCGACAGTTCTCAGATGCACTTTCAAGAACTGCCGCTCGCTGGGATACGGGGGAGCAGTCTACTTCGAGAACGGCGCGCCAACGGTGGCGAACTGCCTCTTTGTTGGCAACCACGCGAGCGACAATGGCGGCGCCATTTCCTGCTATGGTTCGAGCTGCACCCCGATGATTGTCAACTGCACGTTTGTCGGGAACGCCGCCGACAGTGCAGGTGGGGCCCTCCACTTCCTTGGCTGTGCTGGCCCGACCATCGCGAACTGCATTCTCTGGGACAACACGCCCGAGGAGACGTTTTGCGAATTTGGGGCAAGCATCTCCATCACCTATTCGGACGTGCGTGGCGGGTATGTGGGCACGGGCAACATCAACGCCGACCCCTGCTTCGCCGATCCTGTTCACGGCAACTACCACCTCCGGAGCACCTCCCCATGCATTGACGCCGGCACCGGCGACGAAGCGCCCTCGATTGACTGGGATTGCGAACCCAGGTGGGATGAGCCATCCGTCCCGAACACGGGTGCTGGCTCGATACCGTATGTCGACATCGGCGCTGATGAGTACGTTGACAACGACATGGATCAGCTCCCTGACTACTGGGAGGTGGAGCACAGTCTCGATCCAGGTGATGATGGAACACTCGATCCCAACAACGGCCCTTCGGGAGATCCTGACGGCGACGGGCTCGACAACCTGGGCGAGTTCACCAACACCGCTAACCCGCACAACCCGGACACGGACGGTGACACGCTGAATGACGGCGACGAGGTGGCGGCAGGCGCCAACCCATTGTACCCTGACAACGCCGAGAAGACGTTCTACGTGAGCGTCGCTTGCGGCAGTAACGAGTATGACGGTCTCGCATCGCTCTGGGACGGCACACACGGCCCGAAGAAGACGATCCAGGCCGGAATCGATGCGACGATGACAGGTTGGGACTATACCGTCCTCGTTGCCGACGGCGTCTATGCAGGATCGGGCAACCTGAATCTCGATTTCGAGGGCAAGGAAATCACCGTCCGCTCGGCACAAGGGCCGCAGAACTGCATCATTGACTGCGCCGGCTCATCTTCTCACGCATTTGAGTTTAGCGGTGGCGCCTCGCCACACTGCGTCGTAGAGGGTTTCACGCTTACGGGTCGCTATGGCCACGGCGGCGCGATTGACTGTTACCACAATTGTAGCCCCACGATCAGGGACTGCTTCATCATCAACAACCGAGGGAGCGCGGGGGGATGCGCCGTCCGGGCCACGTCAAGTTCATACCCGACGTTGATCAACTGCACGATCAGCGGCAACAGCGAGAGTGACTATAATTGTGGCATCATTGACGCTTCCGGCATAACGCTCGTCAACTGCACGATCACGGGAAACAGCGCCTCGTCCGGCGCCACCTATGCCGTGTGGACCGGCGCAGGGTCAACGATCACCAATTGCGTGATCGCCGATAACGAGGTGAGCGGCGGCGGCATCCTTGTTTCCAGCGGAACGGCCATCATAACGAATTCCACGATTGCCCGGAATTCCGCCAACGGAAGCAGCTGCGGCATCACCTGCACGAGTCAGGGAGGCGGCGCGACCGTGGTTAACTCCATCATCTGGGAGCACACTGATGCTCTCGCCGCCTACTACGGCTGCGTTCTGGATGTCCGCTACTGTGATGTGCAAGGCGGCTGGCCAGGCGAAGGCAATATCGACGCCGATCCCCAGTTCGTTGACCCAGCCAACGGTAACTCTCACCTGAGCCCAGGATCGCCGTGCATTGATGCCGGCACGAGCGACGGCGCGCCAGCGACGGATGTGGACGGCCAGCCAAGATGGGACGAGCCTACCGTTCCAAACACCGGCGGCGGTTCGATGCCCTGGTACGACATAGGCGCTTACGAGTATCCATTCGACCGTCGCGGTGACGTGGATAATGACTTGGACGTTGACATTGATGATCTCGTGCTGGTCCATGCCGGGCTTGGCGGGGACGACCCGGCGCTTGACCTCGACGGCGACGGGGTGGTGA
>CAYOGX010000582.1:0-4139 GCA_964403235.1 uncultured Planctomycetales bacterium
AGATTGGCCGTCTGCGTCGCGCCCACGTACTGGTTCGTCTCGGTGTTCAGGTACTTGTCGTTAAAGGCGTTCTTGATGCGGTGCGCCAGGTCGGCGTATTTGTCCGCGTCGGCGTCCCTGCCGATCGCGCGGGCCATCTTCGATAGCAGCACACAGTCGTAGTAATAATACGCGGCGCTGATGGGTTTCTTGGGCGAGGGCACTACGGCGATCCAGTCGCCGTACCCGTCGCGTTCATACAGATAATCCTTACTGTGCTTGGTCATGTAGTCGACCCAGCGGACCATGCAGTCGTAGTTTTCCTCGATGATCCGCGTGTCGCCATAGTGTCGGTAGACCTGGTAGGGAACGATGACGCAGGCGTCGCCCCAGGCGGGTTTGGCGGGGCTCCGGCTGTTCGTTGGGTTCACGTCGCGGACGGCGCCGTCGGGGCCCTGACAGTCGGCAATGTCGCGCATCCACTTGGTGTAGAACCGGGCCATCGCCAGGTTCCAGCAGGACGTGCTGCAGAACACCTGCGCGTCGCCCGTCCACCCGAGCCGCTCGTCGCGCTGCGGACAGTCGGTCGGCACGCTGTAGAGATTGCCCCGCTGACCCCACAGGATGTTGTGCTGGATCTTGTTGAGCAGGTCGCTGGCGCACTCGAAGCGGCCGATCTGCCGTTCGGTCGAGCTGACCATCCGCGCGACGAGCGCGTCCAGCCCGGGCCGGCCGGGGTACCCGCTGACCTCCACGTACCGGAACCCGTGATACGTGAACCGCGGCTCCCAGACCTCGACACCCTCGCCCTTGAGGATGTACACATCGGTGGCCTTGGCGCTGCGGAGGTTGTCCGTGTAGAACTTGCCGCCCTTGAGCACCTCGGCGTGACGCAGCACGACCTTATCACCGCGGTGGCCTTGCACCTTCAGTCTGACCCAACCGACCAGATTCTGCCCGAAATCGAAGATGTAGACCCCCGGCTCGGATTCCGTGATGCTCACCGGCGGGATGTCCTGGATCACCCCCATCACGTCCTTGGCCTGCGGCACGAGTGTGTCGAGGGACTGATCGACCGCCTCGACGGGGAGCCAATCGGCGTCGTCGAAGCCCGGCCGGTCCCAGCCGGGCTTCTCGAGCCGCGCGTCGTACGTCTCGCCGTCGTAGATGGAGTCCTTGCAGATCGGGGTCAAGCAGGCCTTCCAATCCGTATCCGTCACCACGACGAGCTCGTGGGACCCGTCGACGTACTCCACATCGAGTTGCAGGATCAATCGCAGGGAGTCGCGCCCCGGCTGATCCCGCTCGCCGCCGATCCGGCCGTGCCACCAACCGTTGCCGAGGATCAGGCCGATCGCGTTGGGGCCGTTCCGCAGCAGTTGCGTCACGGTGTGGGTCTGATACTGAACCCGCTTGTGGAACTGCGTCCACCCGGGGACCAACCGCCCGTGGTCCACGGGCAAGGGGGGCTGGCCGTTGACGTGAAGCTCGTAGGCGCCAAGCCCGCAGACGTAGGCCCGGGCCCGGCGGACGTCCTTCACGCCCCTGCTCAAGGCGAACTCCCTGCGAAACATCATGGATCGCAGGGGACGCTTCTTGGCCACTGCCCCCCCCCAGGGCTGGCATCCGTAGTCGCCGATCACGGCGACCTTGGCCCACTTGCCGTCGTCGAAATCGACGGCCGTCCACTTCGGTGCCTCCCGGCCGGCGGCCTTCCACCCGGCGTCCGAGCGGACCCAGATTTCTCGCCCGTCCTCCAGCTCCACGCGCATCGCGAGCCGGAAACCGCACAGGCCACCCATATTGCCCGCGGCCGCCGCGATGACGTTCTTGCCCGGACGCAGTTTCGCCGCAGCACGGAAGTCATAGGTCTTCTCCCAGTTGTCGCCGTTGCCGACCTTCTGCCCGTTCACGAACAGCACGAACTGGTTGTCGGCCGTACAGCGAATCCGCGCCTCCTTGACCTTGGCCGACTTGCCCAGCTCGAACTGCCTGCGCACGTAAACGATCACGATGTCGCCCTTTTCGGTGGGATGCCAGATCCACTTGCCGTGCTTCCACCCCGGCGGATCGCCCCCCGTGTCGACCTTCACGGGCGGGACGTGGATCCACCGTGCCTGCCAGTCGACGGGCTCGCGCAGCCCCACGCCGAAGCTCGCCGGGCCGCTGAACGACGACGGTGCGTCGTCGGCGTCCCACGTCCGCACGCGCCAGTGGTAGGTCCTGCCGCTGCGCAGCGGAAATCCCGCATAGGGGACGTGCACCGACGCGCTACCGGTCACCTTGCCGCTGTCCCAGACGTCCGGGGCGCCGGCGACCAGCAGGCGCTCGTCGGTGGCGACTTGTATCTGGTACGCCGTCTGGATCTCCCCGCGCCGAGGCCGGTTGACGTACCACGAAAACCGCGGCTCGGACGTGTCGACCGCGTCGGCATCCTTCTGGTATTCGCAGAACCGGCTGGTCCGCTCGGAAGGACCGCCGATCACGCAACCGGAAGATGCCCCGATCACCACCACGCCCAGCGACCCGTAGATCAGCCACCCGGCAGCACTGACGGAACGTTCGAGCCATGACATGAACGATCACCTCGATTCAAATGTGATGGATGATGGCCTGCCGGTCGATTCCCGGCCCGACGCCGGCGCGTTTGCCGACGATGTCGCTGCAATCTACTCAGATGAGCACCGGTTTGCAAAGGGCCCAAGGAAAGGGACATTTCACTTTGCCGGTTATCGACAAAGGGAGAACATCACTGCACCCTATGGGGAGCGATCAACCGTCGAAAGGGCCGGGCAAGAAAGCTGCCGTTGGAGAGCCAAGAACATGCGAGGAAATGACGTGAGAAGGTGGTTTGCAGGTTTCGCTTGGGTTGCTCTCGCCCTTTGCTGCGGCGCGAATCCGGTTCGTGCCGAGGAAATCCGCTCGCCGGACGGAAACCTGTCGGTGTGTTACCGGGTGACCGACCTCGAGGGGCAACGGCGAGCCCTCGTGTACAGCGTCACCTACAAGCGCAAACCGATTGTGACCGATTCGCGGCTGGGGTGGGTGATCAACGGCGCGCCGCTGGCGACCGGGCTCCAGATCGTGCGACAGTCGACCGATCAACGGGATACTACATGGAAGCCCGTCTACGGCGAGCGAAGCACGGTCCGCGACCGGTATCGTCAGGTGGTCATCGAGTTGAAGGAGGCCCGGCCACCGCATCGTGTGTTCCATATGGCTTTCCGCGCCTACGACCAAGGCGTGGCGTTTTGCTACACCTTTCCCAAGCAGCCGGGGCTCGAGCGGGTTCGCATCGCGGGGGAACTCAGCGAGTTCCGGTTCCCGGGCGATTACACCGCCTGGGCCGTCTACAGCGCGCAGGGCCGCTACGCGAAGGTGCCCCTGAGCAAGATCAAGCGCGGCTGCGAGCGGCCTCTGACGATCCGGGTCGCCGATGACGTCTACGTCGCTGTGGCCGAAGCGCGCCTGGTCGACTACGCCCGGACGAAGCTCGCGCCGCTCAAGGGCAGCCCCCACGGCCTCGTGGCCGACCTGAGCGGCAACGTCGAGGCCGATCTGCCGCTGACCACGCCCTGGCGAGTCATCATGGTGGCGGACCGTCCGGGTGAACTGCTCGGGAACAACGACATCATCCTGAACCTCAACGCGCCGTGCGCGATCAAGGACCCGTCGTGGATCAAGCCCGGCAAGGTCATCCGCGAGGTTACGCTGACGACCCAGGGCGGCAAGGCGTGCGTGGACTTCGCCGCCAGACACAACCTGCAATACGTCGAGTACGACGCCGGCTGGTACGGTCACGAAAACGATGAGCAGGCCGACGCGAGGACCGTCTCCCTGGACCCGAGGCGATCGAAAGGCCCCCTGGACCTCCCCGAGGTGATCCGCTACGCAACGCAGCGCGGCGTCGGCATCATCGTCTACGTCAACCGACGGGCGCTGGAGCGGCAGCTCGACGAGATCCTACCGCTCTATCACAAATGGGGCGTGAAAGGCGTCAAGTACGGTTTCGTCAACGTCGGCTCGCAGCGGTGGACTTCGTGGCTGCACATGGCCGTCCGTAAGGCCGCCGACAACCACCTCATGGTGGACGTCCACGACGAGTACCGCGCCACCGGCTATAGCCGCACCTATCCAAACCTGATGACCCAGGAAGGCAT
>CAYOGX010000583.1:0-4136 GCA_964403235.1 uncultured Planctomycetales bacterium
GCCCGATGGCCGCCACGATCTCCTGCCCGCACGGATCACACCACAACGGCTCGAGCCCGCTGGGGATGGATAGGCCACAGCCGGGACACGTGGTCGGGAAGACGGCCTCGGTCAGCAGTCGCGCCACTCGCCTTGCGGCATCGGCCGCGACCGCAACCGGACTTCGACGTGCGCTTGCGGGCTGGTCGGAGGCGTTCATCGTTTCATGCAAACGGATCGCGCGGACGTCACTTGGGCTCCACGGTGATGGTCTTCTGTTCGTGCTCGTCGGCGGCGATGCAGAAGCGACGGTATTGCTCGTACTCGGCGCGAGGAACGTCCGCGACCTGGACGACGAGCTTCTTGTCGACGCGGAGTCGGCCCGGCTCGCTCGTGTAGCGGATCTCGTATTGGGTCCAGGGCGTGTCGAGCCGGACGGGCTCGGGGACCGACACGACCTTCCACGAGGGGTCGAACCGGTAGATCTCGGCGTACTCGATCGTGCTGGGCATGGGCAGCCAGATGTCGTAGTGGCGCTCGGTCCGGGGCGCGTAGCGGCTGGTCAGCTCGAACCGGCGTTTGGGACGAAGGACCAGTCGCGCCCCGGCCCGGTCGGCGTATCGGTAGGACTTGAAGTCGAACCGGATCTCGACCGGCCCGTCGCAGTCGGTCAGGTCGCTGAAGGCCATGTCCGTCAGCTTCCCGTCCGGCTGCAGCGTGGCGATGGCCGCCTCCAACTGCTGGCGACGCCGACCGGTCTGGCGGTAGTGCTTGCGGAAGATGCCGGCGAACTGGCCCGTGGCGTTCCAATGGGACCGCACCTGGGACGACCCGTCGGCCGACAGCGTGACCTCGAGGGCCAGCCTCATGACGTTCTGGTCGGGACGGATCTGCGGGATGGGCTTGAACACCATCTGACCGTCCGGCTTGAAGACCAACGCCGTCACGCCGCGGTTCTCCCACGGCAGCGCGTCCATGCCGTGGTACTGCGCGGTCGCGTCAAGCCAGCGCCCGTGGTCGAAGTCATCGACATCCGGCACGTAGACGATCGCGTGGTTGCACTGGTTGGCGGGCAGCTCGCGGACGAGCTTACCCGCGCTGCGCGTGCGGAGCGTGGCGTAACAGGCCTCGATGCCCGCCTCGCGGAGCATCGCCATCAGCAGGACGGCCTTGCCCTTGCACTCGCCCCATTCGTTGGCCAGCACGTTGGCGGCCTTGTCCGGCTTGATCCCGAAGATCGCCGACGTGTGCATGACCTTGTACTGGATCTCCTGCGCGACGAAGTTGTAGATCGCGCGCATCCGGTCCTCGCGCGTCCTGCTGCCCGCCGTCAGGGCCTTCACCTTCTGACGGATCGCTGTATCCGGCTCGAGCTGGTCCTTGATCAGCGCCCACTCCCAGCGGGCGATCTCGTCCCACTCCTCGATGGTGCTGAGTCGGACCTGCTCCATGATGTCGGCCAGGGGCGGTCGGACGGATTCCGTTTCAAGCATCGGCACGTCGCGGGCGCGGAATTCGTAGACCGCTTGCCCCTGGAACTCGCCGCGTGTCAGCTTGACGTGCTCGCCGCGGAGGGTGTAGCGGACCTTCCGGTCTTTCGGGGCCACCAGGATCCAGTCCCGTCGCACGATGGGGTCGGACGATTGGAAGTTCGCCACGTGCGTGAAGTGCCGGCTCAGCCAGCTCGTGCCGCTGCGGTGGTAGACCACCTTGTACGCCACGATCGAGCCGGGCTGGAGCTGGGCGAAGTGGATCGCGTTGCCCGACACGCGGGTGGCCTCGACCTCCGACCCGTCGGGCTTGATGACCACCGCGCGGAGGACCTTGCGGTTCTGCCCGCTGAGCGGCACCTTCGTGTACCGTCGCCGGCCCCGCTCGTTGAGGACCTTGTAGATGCCGTGCTCCTGCGAGCTGCTCGAGCCGTCCTCGAACAACTGGGTGACCTGGTGTTCCAGCAGGATGACGGCGTCGGCCTTGGGATAGGTCGCCTGGTCGGCGCGGGTGTTCTTGATGATCTCGGCTTCGGCCTCTGGGCCCACCTCGAACTCGGCGAACACGGGGTTCTTCAGTTCCGGTTGTAGGAACTCGACGTAGTCGCGCAGGCGCTGGTCGTCGGGTTTGTAACGCAGGGCCGCTCGCCAGGACCCGATGGCGTCGACCATCCGGCCCATCCGCTCGTAGATCTTGCCGAGCTCGGCGTGGAACCCCGCGTGCGTCGGGCAGATCGCCAACGCCTCCCTGCACAGGGCGATCGCCGGCTCGTAGCGCTGACGGCGCAAGAGCAACTGGACGCGTTGGGTCCGGATCGTGTGGTTGAGCGGATCGAGTCGTTGGAGCACTTCAAGGCGCTTCAGGGCCTCGTCGACGTGGTCCTCCCGGGCGTCCAAGTTGGCCAGGGCCCGGTGCGCGGCAACGTTGGCGGCGTCCTGGGCGACGGCTTGCGTCCATACCCGTCGGGCCTGCTCGCGATAGCCGTACCCCTCGCAGAATCCCGCGAAGTTGGCCGTCAGGCTCGGGATCTCCGGATGTCGTTCGTGCAGCCTCTTGGCCACCACGTACGCCTGGTGGGTCCAACCGCGCGCGGTGTAGACCTCCTGGAGCCCCAGGCGGGCGGCGATCGAGTCCGGCTCAGCCGCCAATGCGGCCTTGGTCGTCTGGTGGGCCTTCTCCAGCGAGTCGCGCGACCGGTAGAACCTGCCCAGCAGGGACATAGCGGCCAGGTTCTTCGGCTCCAACAGCACCGTCTCCTTGAGCTGTTCGAAGGCCTTGTCGGGTTTCTCGTCGGCCCAGTACGCCAACGCCAATCGCAGCCGGTACTCGCTGCAATGCCCGTTCAGCGACACGAGCCATTCCAACGTCTGCGTGGCCGGCGCGCGACGGTGGACGGCCGACTGCGCCAGGCCCAGGTAGTAGACCGATGATTCGTTCCGTCGGTCCTCGGCCACTTGACGGCTGAAATGCGCCAGCATGCCCGGCGCGTACTTGAACGTCGGCGCTTTCGACGTCGAGGCGTCTGGGGTGGGGTGCGGATCACTTGAGGCAACCAGCTTGTCCAGCGACCGGCCTGACGGGTCCGTCAGCCGAAGCCCGAACCGCCACCGGCCCCCACGCCGACAGACCTTTACGAGGACCTTGTTCCACCCGGCCTCCAACACGACCGGCGCGACGTGCTGATCGAGCGCGAAGCCCTTGTCCTGATCGTCACGCAGGACCGGACGATCGTTGACCCACAGACCGACCGACTGCTCGGCGCCCAACCGGACCACGGCCTCGGTCCGCGCGGGGACCTGCACGAAGGTCACGGCGTAGGCGAGGACCTGGTCGTTCGGATACATCACGGCGGCCAGGTTGCACAGACCGGCGGGCGTGACGTGGGCCAGCTTCCGCCACGACACGCGGGCGCCCCGACCGGGATAGCGCTTGGCCAGGTCGATTTCCTTCTCAGGGCCGTACGCCATGCCGAAACCCGCGTTGGCCTCGTTGTCGAACGGTCCGATGACGCGCCACGCCTTGATGAGCCCCAAGTCGTCGTAGGTCGCACGGGCCTGGTCGAGCTGACCTTCTCCCAGCAGCAGGCCCGCCAGCAGCCATCGCGCCGCGGCTCGATGCACGTGTCGGTCGGACTGGGCGACGAATCGCTTCAGCGCCCCGATGGCCGTTCGACGCTCCGGCACGGACAAGCGCAACGCGCCGACGCGCCCGATGTAGTATTGCGTTTCCGGGCGGTCGTGCGCCATCAAGGCCAGCAGGTGGCTCAGGGCCTGGCCGTGTCGGTCCTGCATTTGCAGGACGATGGCGGCCAGCTCGTGGGCCTTGAAGTGATCCGGGTCGAGCTTCAGGGCCAACGCGGCGTGCTGCAGGGCCTCGGCGTTGGCCGACTTGTACCGGCTTAGCACCCACGCCAGCGCCGCGTGATTGTCCGCGCTGGGGTACTTGGCCAGCGCATCGCGGTACCGGGTAATGATCTGGTCGTCGCGATCGGGCCGGGTCGTTGCGGACCGGGCGGGTTCGGACGGCGCGCCGCTGCCCACGACCTACGTCAGCCCAACGCAACTTAACGCCGCCGTAGCCGATGCCCTGGTGGCCGCGCAGGGCAGCATCAGCGTCACCGTTGTCAGCCCGGCGCCGGGTGGCGGCTCGTCCAATACGTTTACCTT
>CAYOGX010000584.1:0-4120 GCA_964403235.1 uncultured Planctomycetales bacterium
GCCTCATACCTTCCGATCTCGGCTTTCAAGTCCAGCCCTGGCTTCGGCCAGTGAGCCTTGGGGCTCCCCATGTAGATCTTGGCGACACGGACTTTCGATCGCCTGCAGCCCGGACTGATGAGACGAGGTGCGCGTGACGCCGCGCCCACGGCGAGTACCCCTGAAGCATCGAAGCACAAGATGCTTCCCGCTGCGGCGCTTCGCAAGAACTCCCGCCGTCTTAGCCTGGTCGCCATGATGGTTTCCTCCGTTTCCGGACGTGTCGTCCAATAGTCAACGCCCACAGAAAGCACGCACGGAAGACCGTCGCGGTCTTTCCGGGAACCGTGGCAGTGGAACCGCAGCCGCTCTCCCTACCGGGATGGCTTGACCGGTCCCGATCGATGGTACCACTTCTCTCGTTTGTCCAACAGTCGTGATGGCCTCAACCGGCGGGGGGCGGCGCGGGACCCGACGGCCTAACGAGAAGAACGCTGTGGCCAAGTAGCGATGGCAAGACAGGCGATTTGCGAAGGGGACGAAGGCTCGAGGGGTCCCGTCTGTCTCTTGTGGCCGTCGCGCCGGATACCCTCAGGATACGGCCTCGTACCGGGTGTGTCAGCCTTCTTCCTCCCCCCTAGTCTGGCCAGCTCCCATCCCGCTGCTCCGTGCAAGGTCGGCGACCTTGATCTTTCGTAGATCGGACCGTTGGGCCGCTTGAGCCATCTTGTCGAGTTCATCAAGTTTGACCCGCACGCTGAGGATGTACGGCTGTTCGCCCTTGTCCCAGTGGCCATACGTCGTCGTGACGAACGTTCCGTCGGGCAGGACCTCGACGCCCGGGTACGCGCAGTCATAGCCCTTGTGGTTGTCCTTCAAGCGTAGGACGTATTGGCCGTCTCGGCCGTGGACGATGTCGTCCCACGTGCCAACCCAAGCGACCCAATCCCCTTCGAACGAGCGCCGGTCTGCCAGAGGCTTTGGCGAGCGACAACGGAAGCTGATGAGAAGTCGGCCGTCGGGCGCGTACTTGGCCGTATGACGGTCGCCGGTCAGCGTCAGGGGGACCTCGCGCGGTTCGGTCCAGGTTTGGCCTTCGTCGTCGGAGAAGATGACGTGGGATTTTTTGCGCCTGGTGTTTTCGCGGAGCAACACGGCCAACCTCTTGCCGTCGGGCGAGCGGATGATACCCGGCTCGCAGAGGTGAACCGTCTTCGATTTGTGGATCGCTGTGGGGAACGACCACGTCAGGCCGCCGTCCTTGGAGAACGTCTTGTAGAGCGTCACCGTCTTGGGCTTCTGTCGCCGGTTTGTGCTCGTGAAGAACCGGCCGTCGTCATGGAACATGGCCATGTAGCGACCCTTGCCGGTTCGAAGCGGCTCGACGCAGCCCATAGTCACAATGCCGCCCCAGTCGCCGACGGGTTTCAGTTCGGACCAGGTCTTGCCATCGTCCTCGGTAACGGCCATTCGCACGGGATACAGCCCCGAGAACATGATGATCCGCTTGGTGCCCTCGGCGTCGACCACCCGGTGAAGCGTCGGGACCTCCTTCGAGGTCGCCCACGAGGCCGGCGTCGGCAAACGATCGCTCCAGGTCAGACCCGCATCGGTGCTCCGCTTGTAGACGATAGCGCCGCGCCCATGTCCCTTTGGATAGACGCACAGCATCGTCTTGTTGTCTTCCAGCAAGACCGTCGTCGGGTGACCGAGGTACTGACCTTTCTCCTTGTCGACAACGACTTGACGGCGCTGCTGACGGGACAGGTCGATGAGCCGAACGGTCCGGTCCGTCGGTACGGATCGAGCGGTACCGTTACCGCGTGGCACGGCCGGATTGGCCGCGCACCCGGATCCCGAGATCAGACTCAGGGCTGCACAGGACAAGCAGAAGCGGTCTCGTGCTGCGATCATGGATACGTACCTCATGGTGGAAGATGACCGAACCGAGGCGCCATTCTACTTTCGCCGCCCTCGCAGACCAACGCGTTTGCGGCATGCCGACAAGACAGCGCGACGTACCGAGACCACGCCTGCCCTGTCTCCAACCCAGGGCGCCTGGTTGAATCCCGCACGAGGGCAACCCATACTTGGCAGGAAAGGGCAGGCCCGGCGACGGTGGCGTCGTCTGAAGGAGAAGAACCCGATGCCCATCAACGTGAAACGACGCAGTCTCATCAAGTGGAGCGGGCTGGCGGCGGTCGTCGGCTCGCTGCGTTCGCGCGGACTCGCCTGGGGGGCAGAACGCATCGGCAAAGACGCAAAGGAAAGCAGATACCCGGACCGGGTCGTGAAGTATCTCCGGCGGCTCTACGCCGAAGGGCACCGGGCACACGCCTTTCGTGAGGATCGTGCCGGCGGTTTTGACCAGTGGCAGCGGACCGCCCGACCCGTGCTCCGTCGGCTGATCGGTCTGGACAACATGGCCGCGCTCGCTGGCGATCACAAGCCGAAGGTCCGACTCGACGAGCCGCAGGACCAGGGCGGGTACGCGCGGCAGCGCGGATCGATCGAGACCGAGCCAGACGTTCACATTCCTTTCTGGCTCCTCAAGCCGCAGGGGCCCGGGCCGTTCCCGCTGGCGCTTTTGCCTCACGGTCACGACGGACGCGGGCATGACACGTCGGCCGGGGTTTACCACGACAACGCCCATCGGCGGCGCAGTCTCGCGGGGGACAGGGACGTGGCGGTGCAGGCGGTCAAACGAGGATTCGTTGCGATCGCGCCGGCGACCCGCGGGCTGGCGACGGATGGCGTGCCCGACGTGCGCGGGCGCCACGGCGAGCGCGATTGCCGCAGCCAGGTGATGCACTGCCTGCTGGCCGGCAGGACCGCCATCGGCGAACGGGTCTGGGATATGCAGCGGCTGATAGACTGGGCTGCCGCCCTACCAGAGGTGAACGCGAAGTCCCTGCTGATGATGGGGAACTCGGGTGGTGGCATGGTGACGATCTACGCGGGCGCGTGCGACGAGCGAATCACGATTGCGGTGCCCAGTTGCTCGTTCAGCATGCTCGTTAGCCGTGAGGGGTACATCTATCACTGCGACTGCAACATCGTGCCGGGCATTCTCGAGTTCGGCGAGCTGTACGACGTGGCGGGCTTGATTGCGCCGCGGCACCTGCTGGTCGTCAACGGCCGCGAGGACCGTTTGCATTCGGCAACGGACATCAACCGCGCGACCGATCGCCTTCGCGCGATCTACAAGGCCGCCGGCCAGCCCGAGCGATTCCAACACCGCTGGGGCGACGCCGGCCATCGATTCTACAAAGACCTGATGTGGCCGTTCGTCCTCAAGGCGTTGGCAACCTGAGGCGCCCCGGCTCGCAGGTCATGCGAATCCCCCGTCCCCCGAGCCGGGAAGGCTGGGTTTGCGACGTCATCGCGGCCCACGGGCCTCATTGGCACGACCGAGCAGACAGGACCCCAGCAGCAGGCCAAGGACCGTCACCACGGCAAACGGCAGGCCGCAGCAAGGGCCGCCGCTATCCGGCTTGAGCAGGAAGGCGTGATCCTCGCCACCGATCTCGCCGTACCCGACGATCCAGCCGGACTCGTTGATGGCCCTCGCGGCAACCAGGAGCCAGCCTGACCCCGAGGGGATCAGGGTGTTGAGGTCTCGCAGGCCGTTGGCGGCGTCGTAGACGAAGGCGTGGGCGGTCGTGCCGGCCGGGACGTGCGACCATCCGACGATCTGACCGGCGGCGTTGATGTCGTCGGCGCGGGCGGTGGTGCCCCCGAGGGAGCCGAGGTCCGCCATGACTCCGGCGGAATAGAGAAAGGGCCGCGTCCCCCCACCGACCGGCTCGGCCTCACCCACGACGTTGCCGGCGTCGTCGATGGCCATCGCGCCGGAGTGATCCCCGCCGAGCCCGGGAGCGCCAATGTCGCTCATCGGGCCACCGACCGCGTAGAAGAATGCGCGGAACCCGACGACAGCCGGGACCTGCGACCACCCGACGACCTGTGAGGACGCGTTGATGCCCATCGCTTGGGCGTAGCTGCCCCCAACCAGGGTCCCGATGTCCTGCATGGGGCCGCCGCTGGGGCGAAAAAACGCGTGGACAACGCCCACCACGGGCGTATCCGACTGGCCGACCGTCGCGCCGGCGTCGTTGATGTCCCACGCGATGCTGTTGTT
>CAYOGX010000585.1:0-4113 GCA_964403235.1 uncultured Planctomycetales bacterium
TCACCGTGGCACGTGAGGTGGCTCAGCGGTATGCGGCGGGCGGCCCTTCCTTCTCCAAGCCAAGCGCGAGGCCTGCCTAATGTGCACAAGAGGGGCACAAGTTGGGGCACATTTTGCCAGAACCGCGAATTTGGCACTGTCCCGCGGCTGGGGCGTCTTTCCTAAATCACACCCTTAAAGGGCGTTACGTCAATCGCGCCCGAGAGGACTCGAACCTCTGACCCCCGGTTTAGGAAACCGGTGCTCTATCCTGCTGAGCTACGGGCGCAACGTGCTGCACCAGATGGACTCGCATTTCGCCTGCTTTCGGCGGACCCGGCGAGCACAAACTCGGCGATGACCTCTTCGCCGAGCGGCATCGCGCCGGTGCGTTCCGGAACCCGCATTCAAGGCAGGCTACTCATGTCGGGCGGGGGTGCAACAAGATCCGTGGGAAGCTCTGCCGCCTCGGCGCCGACGAGCAGCAAGCCCACGAGCGACGCCTGCATGAGGCAGCCCATTTTCATGACGGCCGCCGCCCTGAAAGCAGAATACAGTCCGGAGCCCTGTCGATCAAGGATCTCGCAAGCCACGACCTTGGGCTATGAACTCCTGTGCGTTCGTGGTATCGTTGGCCCGACGGAACCGGAGTTTTCACGGGGGTTACGGGAGTCATCCATGAAGATCGGAGCCATCGGAGCGGAAAACAGCCACACCATCGCCATCGCCAAGCTCATCAACGTGGACGAGAAGATCGCGGGGTGTTCGGTCGACTACGTGTGGGGCGAGACGGACGCGTTTGCCAGGAAAGCGGCCCGGGCGGGGCGGATCCCGAACATCGTCAAGACGCCCAGACAGATGCTGGGCAAGGTCGATGCCGTCTTCGTCGACCATCGGCACCCCAAGTACCACCTGCCGGCGGTCTGGCCGTTCGTCGAGGCGGGCGTCCCCGCCTTCGTCGACAAGCCCTTCTGCTACCGCGCGAGCGAGGGCAAGCGGTTCCTCCAGATGGCCAGGCGGCGCGGCACGCCCGTTACCTCCTACAGCGTGCTGCCGTTTTACGACAGCTTCGGGCGGTTCACCAAGAAGCTGGCGGGCCTGGGCACGATTGTTTCGGCCAGCAGCTTCGGGCCGTGCGACCTGCGGAGCAAGTGGGGGGGCGTGTTCTTCTACGGCATCCACCAGGTGGACGCGATGCTGCACGCGTTCGGCTACGACGTCAAGTCGGTGCTGGTCGCCAAGAACGGTCCGAACAACGCCACCGGCCAACTGTTCTACCGGTCGGGGCTGGTGGCGACGATGGCCCTGATCAAGGAGGGCTGTCCGGGCTTCGGCATCGGCGCGGTCGGGACCGACGGCGCGCTCCACGTGCCGATCCAGGGGGGCAAGAGCCCGTACCTCAACGGCACCCGGACCTTCACCACGATGTTCAAGACCGGCGTCGAGCCCATGACGCACGAGCAGATGCTCAGGCCCGTGCAGGTGCTCGAGGCCATGCAAAGGTCGGTCACCTCCGGCAAGATCGAGAAGGTCGAGCGATAGCCCGGCGCCGCGGGCGGTCCTTGTCACCTGCGAAACCGCGCCACCAGCGCCGGCCGTCGCGGCTCGGTTCCAGACAGACCCCGGCGGTTTCGCTTCGCCCGCGATCGGGTTGGGCGAGACACACCCGGCGCGTCCCCTTTCAACCGACCGAAACGAACTTGCGGATCTTCTTGACCAGGCCGGCCATCGTGGCGGGCTTGGAGAGATCGATGGGCAGGAAGACGCCGTGGCTGTGGTCGCTGCTGAGGATGAGGAGTCGCTCGTCGACCTGACGGAACCCCATGTCCTGGGGCTGATGGCCGACGATAAACAGGTCGGCGTCGAGGATCTCGGCCAATCGCTGGAGCAGTGCCCGCGGATGTCGCCGTCCCCAGAGGAACTTGCTGGCCGGGCCCCCGTCCAGGTCCTCGCGGGTCACGGGGCGGTCGAGCACGGACGGATCAAAATCGGGCATCTCGCGTTCGCTCGGCAGCGAGTGCGAGATGAAGACCCGATTCGCCGTTCGCGCCGCCAGCGGGAACGACTCGATGAAGCGCTCGATGGCCTCGATCACCTTGGGCGTGGCCTCGGCGCCGTAGGTCGCGTCGACCCCGACCACAAAGTCCTCCAGAACGCCGCGGCCGTCTTTGAGAAGGCCTCGGCCGGTGAGCTGGGCAACCTCATGATTGGACTGGAGCAAGAAGATCTGGTCGGGGAACTCACACTTCCATCGGGCAGCCTCGAGCAGGATCTCATGTGACAGATCCTGCTGTTCGGCCGTCTTGATCTCCTGGTGGATTAGCTCTTGCAGGATCACGTGTCGGGCGGGCGCGCTGGCCAGGCCGCAGTACTTGACCAGCTTGTCGAAGTTGTAGCGGTTCCCGTGCAGGTCGCCCGTGACGACCAACTGGCCGTAGTCGCCGAAGACGAGTTGCGAGCCCTTGCGGAGCGGATCGTCTCGGTTCAGCTCGGCGGCCTCGCAGAAGGTGTCAATGGCCGATTTGGGATCGATCGATGCGGTCACGTTGATTTCGCCAGTCTGGACGAATCGTCGGTGGGCGGGTCGGACGATTTGGGTGCGCGGGGATCGGGTTGGCAGATGCGCCGGACCTCATCGAGCCGATCGATGAGCTGGTCGGTCGCGGCCGGACGATCGGACGGCCGTTCCTGGCAGGCCCACATGACCAGGTCGCTCAACTCGCCGGGAATTGCCTCGTTCAGTTCCGCCGGTGAGGCGGGCCCGGACCAGTGGAGCAATCGACCCTCCGTGCGCGGCCAGGGATCACCGCCCCGTGCGGGCATGGGCGTGACCAGGCCGTGACCGGTCAGCGCCCAGTACATCGTCGCCCCCAGCGCGAACAGGTCGGTCCGCTCATCGAGCCGGTCGAGCCGGACCTGTTCCGGGGCCAGGAAGTCCGGCGTGCCCTGAACGCGCTCTTTGACCGTGCCGATCGGACAGGCCTGACCGAAGTCGATGATCACCACCTGGTCGCCGGTGCCCAGCAGGACGTTCCGAGGCTTGAGATCGCAGTGGATCAGCCCGGTGGCGTGCAGGGCCCCCAGGCCCCGAGTCAGGCCGGTGAAGATGTCGACGGCCTGTAGCGAATCGACCGGCCGACGGCGTTCGAGCGTCTCCCCGCAGACCAGCTCCATCACCAACAACAGCTCACGGGGTGCATCGCCCCCCGGTACGCGTCGAATCTCGAGGCACCGGCGCAGGTTGGGATGGTCCAGGTGTCGGGCGATTTCGTATTCGTGCTCGGTTTGCGCGAGGTACTTGTCGTCTTCGGCGGAACGGCGTAGGACGCGCTTGAGGGACACTTCCTTGCCCGTGTTCAGGTCCTTCGCCCTGAAGATGTGTGAGCCCGCGCCCCGGCCCAGATGCTCCAAGATGGCAAAGCCGGGCACGAGAGCGGCCACGCAGTCGACCTCCGCTCCAAACCGAATTGAGACAGGCCAGCGCGAACCCGGATGGTAACCCAACCCTAGCAGGCCGCTGGACTTACCCATTCTAGCCCGTACGGGCCGCCGCGGTCAACTTGCCCGTCGTGGTCCCGCGGCGTAGCCGAACGCGGGAGGGCGTCGGAAGCGGATGTCCCCCAAAGACGGGCTCGCGACCTTATCAGGCGTTGTCAGAAGCGAACGTGAAGCCGTGTGTGATACGGAATGACGCGCCACCCAGGCCATCCATTGACGCCCGCGCGAAACGCACTGACCGGAAACGGCACTAGCGTTTGCGTTCGCGGGCGATGAGGGCAGCGCCCAACGCGCCGACGGTGTCGGGTTCTACCGGTACGGCGACGTGGCACCCCAGCGCGGCGCCGAGCGCTCGGACCACGCCTGCGTTGCGGGCCACCCCGCCGGACATCGCTACGCGAAGACCGGTTGCGCTGGCGTCGACCCGAGTGGCCAACGCCTGCGTCCGCGAGGCAATGGCCCGGTGCAGACCGGCGACGATCTCCGACACCTCGGCGCCCTCGGCGATGAGTGAGACGACCTCGCTCTCGGCGAAGACCGTACACATGCTGCTGAGTGTCAGGTTGCCACGGGCGCCTTCGTCCAGGCCGCCGAGCTGGTCGACGTCGACCTCCAGCGCGCGGGCCATGGCCTCGA
>CAYOGX010000586.1:0-4111 GCA_964403235.1 uncultured Planctomycetales bacterium
GGGGATCAACCGCCCGGCCCACGTCAAGTTTGAGACGACGCGGACCTTCTACTTGGCCGTGCGGCAGGACATCTTGGACCAGGCCCGGGCGGCGAGCAACCGGATCGAGGATGCGCTTTCTGTTGCAGATGTGCTGCAACCCCCCTCTCAGGGCCGTTAAAGCAAAAGACCACCAAACATAAGTGCTTGATGGTCTTCAACTTAAATAACGAGGCCGACGGGACTCGAACCCGCAACCCTCGGATCGACAGTCCGATACTCTAGCCAATTGAGCTACGGCCCCGACTCAGCGGTTCAACCTCGCTATGGAAAAGGCCCGCTGTCTTGTCGGCCATTTTACGGCGTGGGTCGGGCTTGTCAAGGGCCTGACCGACGAGGAACGTACGCCGGCGTCCTGACGGTCCAGTCGCTCGTCCACCCCCGGTGCCATATTTCACGTGCTTCTTGTCACCAGGAATGCGCCCGTGGGGGGAAAATCCTGGATGCGCGGGGGCGTTCGCGCCAATCTACGCTAATGGGTCATGTGAGGGCCAGCATAGGCTCATGAGAGAAGAGCAATCGACCTCGCGTCCGGCCAGGGTCCTGGTCGTCGATGACGAGCCGCACGTGGCTCGATTCCTGGAGTTCGTCTTGGCGGGGGCGGGCTATCAGGCGGCCGTCGCCACCGACGGCGAGGGGGCCCTGGTTGTGGCCGAGCGGTTCGTTCCCGACGCGGTCCTGTTGGATCCCGTCCTGCCCGGGCTGTCCGGGTGCGAGGTCACCAAGCGGCTCAGGTCCCGGGCGAAGGATGCTCGTCTGGTCATTCTGGTGTTGGGGCATGGCACGAAGGACCAGACGCGAGAAGACATGATCGAGGCCGGTGCCGGACCCGACGCCTACCTCACCAGGCCCGTCAAGCCGTCGACGTTGTTGGAGGCGCTTGACACGCTTGGCGTACCGCCGATCCTGGGTTGATCCGGCCCGCCCTGCCGTCGTTGCCGACGTGAAGCGGCGTGCCCGTTGGAGGTTCCGCTCGACACCGGGCCCCTCGTCGAACGTCACGACCCACTCGGATCTCCCGCTGGCTACTTCTGCTTCCTCATCGAATACCTGATCTGGTTCAACAGCTTGCGGGCCCGTGGGATTTCCTTGCCGTCCATGTCGTTGCAGGCGGGGTAGAGCTTGATGGCCCGTTCGAGGTCGGCGATCGCCCCCTTGGGATGTCCTTGCTCGTGCAGGACCACCGCCCGCTGATACAGGGCGCTGGGCACGAGCGTGTCCTTGGTGACCCCCTCGCCACGCTTGATCACCTCGTCGAGGACCTTGATGGCCTGGTCCGGTCGGCCGGCCGCGCGGAGGAACCTGCCGAACTGATACCGCTTCCACAGCCGATCCGGCAGCGGCACTGACGCGTCGGCCAGTTCCTTCTCGAACTCCGCGACGGCCTGGTCCGTCGTCATCTCCCGGCGATAGACCTCGATGGGGAACTCGGTCCGACGGACCTGCACGTCGAACTTCGGCCCCAAGTGCGGCATGCACGACAGGAACAGGTTGTCGGGGTACTCGACCTCGGCGAACGCACACAGCGTATCGCGCTGGGCCTGGTGCAGCACGACGGACAGTTCGTAGACGGCCTTGCCCGCTTTGCCTGCGGGCTCATTGGCCTTGTGCATGCCGGCCTTGTGGAACGTGTATGAGCCGTCCAGGCTCCAGCAGAGCAGCACGCGCCGCACGGGCAAGACCGTGTCGGCCTCGAGCCTGAACGTCACGTTGTTCTCGTTGCCCACCGACAGCGATAGCTTCGGCGTGGCGGGGATGGGCGGGCGTTTCTTGCCGGGCTCGAGCGGGTCGAGGTGCCGGTGCAGCCACCAGTTCGCCGATCCGAAGACCCGCCGGACCCACTGCGCCCGGTTGTCGTACATCTTGAACGCCTCGTGGGGACCGGTGAAGCCGCCGTGGTTGGCGTCGTAAACCAGGGACAGCCGGCAGTGTTCGGGCATCTTGGCGAACGTCCGGGCCAGACAGGTGATTGGGAACGGCTCGTCCTGGGCGCCGCAGACCAACAGGCAAGGCCCCTGCTGCGTGGCTGCGTAGTGGATCGGGTCCAGGTGTTTCAGGAACGCCTGCACGCCGGGGTGGTCCATCTTGACCTTGAGCGCGTCGAGGATCAGCCGGCTGAACCAGGTCTTGCCGTCGCGCATCTCCGGCTCGTAGGACCCGCAGCCCGAAACGGGGACTGCCACGGCGATCCGCGAATCCAGCCCGTTGATGATGTTGCTGCACATCGCCCCCATCGACCCGCCGATGATGCCGATCCGCTTGGGGTCGACCCGGTCAAGCGACGTCAGATAGGTAATAGCCCGCATGGCCGCGTAGGGGTACTGATACATGAACGAGTTGCGAACGTCCTTGTCCGCGTCGATCCAGTGCGCCGTCGCGTCGCGCCGCCCGGTGGATTTTCCCTGACCGGGTCCGCTGATGGACATGCCCACGCCCTTGAACTCCTTGGCCCTGTTCAGCGCGTCGCCGGCCGAGCCCGCCCCGCCGTGACCGTGCAGCGACAACACGGCCGGCAGCTTGCCCTTCGGCCCGTCCGGGATCACGACGAAGGCCTCGATCCGGATGTCCCGCCCCTGCCACTGCTGGCTCAGGTACGTCAGATGCAGCTTGCGGCACGGGAACGCCGGGCCCGCTTCTTGTTTCTCGTCGAGGACCTTTACGTCGAGCGGCGCGGACCGAATCGCCGCCATGTCCCACAGTCCTAGAACGTCCGCCCGTGCCGCCCCCGCCAGCAGCAAGGGCATGCACACAAGAGCAGCTCGACCGATCCGACCATGTTGGTTCATTCGTTCGTCTCCTCGAAAGTGCTTCACAGACGTCCGCTCGACGCCATGCTATTCCGAGTCGGTAACGCGCCGGGTGCCATGGGCAAATTTGTTTGCCCTTGCTACATCCCGAGACGAACAAGACAACACGGGCAAGCAAGCTTACCCATGCCACCCATCAGCACTCCCGCGAAACCGTCCGACCGGGAACAGCCCTATCGCCCGAACAGGAACCCGAAGGCCGCACCCAAGCTTCCCGGACGAACGCAGCCCCGCCGACCGGCGTAGGCGCGGAGGTCCTCCTGCGCCGCCTTCATGTCGCGCGACCGCTGGTCCATCGCGGCCTCCAGCAGCGCGCGCTTGGCGATAACGTCCATGTTGCTCTGCTCGGGATGGTCCTGGAAATACTCCCAGTAGATCTGGATCTTCTCCAGCTCGCCCGGGTCCAGCCAGATGCCCCCGCATTTGGGGCACCGGTCGATGACGATGTCGTCCCAGTCCTTGAACCGCTCCTTGGCCATGTACTTGGCGCAGCCCATGCAGAGCAGCGGCTCGGTCGAGTCGCTTTGCTCGGCCAGCTCGAGGAACCGGTCCTTGACCGGGTCGGTGAACGCGATCTCGCGCCGGTTGGCGATGGCCTTCAGCGCGATCCGCGTGACCCAGTACCCCCCGCATTGGCCGCACATCCGGACACCCGCGCCTTCATACTCGACGCGACTGGTGGGCACCTTGCAGCGCGGACAGCGGTTCACGGTCAGTATCCCTTCGATTCCAGGTCGTCCTCGTCGAGCCCGAAGTGATGGCCCACCTCGTGCAGCACCGTCTTGCGGACCTGCTCGACGACGTCCCGGCGCGAATGGCAACACGCCTCGATGTTGGTTTTGTAGATCGTGATCCGATCCGGCAGCCGCCCGGAATGCTCGACGCTGCGGCCCGTCAACGGCACGCCGTGGTAAAGCCCGAGCAGGCCCCGCCGGTCCTTCAGGCCCAGCTGCCGCGCGGTCCGCCGGTCCGGCAGGTCCTCCACCTCGACCACGACGTTGTCCAGATACGGCTGGAACTCGGCCGGCAGGCCCTCGACGGCCTCGTCCACCAACGCCTCGAACTCGTCGTCGAGCAGTCGGATCACACCGTCAACTATCGTCAAGTCGCGCATTCGAGTCAACGCCACGCACGCACGTCGCTTCGAGGATGGCGTCACGTTCGCCGTTATGCTGAGGTCCCCGTGGGGCGCCTGAGCAGCCTGCAACGCGGATTGAACAGTACGTCCCTGGGAGGTCTTCCATGGGTGGCCCATGGCTTTAGCC
>CAYOGX010000587.1:0-4108 GCA_964403235.1 uncultured Planctomycetales bacterium
TCGACCGCGACCGTCCCAACGGGCATCTCGTATGCCGTCTTCTGCTTGCAAAAAAAAAGTTTGAAGTCGACGTCGCCGTCGGTCAGGATCTCGTCGAAGGTGAAGAACAGCCGCGTCGGTTTTCGGCAGGTGACCTTCGCGCCGATGAAGCCCGTGAAATTCGTCCCGAGGTCCAGGATGTGGTACGAGTTGGTCGCGAACGTCAGCTTGTCGGACCACGACATCGGCCGATCGACCTTCTCGCCGGGACACGTAGCGATCTTCTGGAGCTCGATCGAGGGAATGACCTCGAGCGCTTTCTCCGGGTAGCCGCGGAGCTCCGGGCGGATGTGAGTCAGTGCGCTGTGCTTCCAGAGACGCTTAACGGCCCGGCCGGTCTGGATCTCGCCCTTCGAGACGTGCCGCGCGGCCGGCCGGGTGCCGAACGTCGGATAGGGAACGCCGCGAGGCAGAAGCCGTTTCGGCGGCAGGACGGCGCACTTGACGGATGTGCCGGCCGCGCCAACGTCGGCTCGCCACCGGCCGTGCTCAGCGGACAGACGGTAGACCTCCGAGAACGGCCGCTGGAAGCTGTAGCGCTGGGCCTTCTGGACGCGCTCGGTGAGGACGGTCGCTACGAACGGCGTGCCGTCGCCGGCCGTTGAGGCCCACACCTCGCCGTCGGCCACCACCTCCGCCTGCAAGAACGATGGCTGATCCAGCAGGTAGTAGCTGTTGATGTTGTAGCCGGCCACTTCGATCGCGATGACGGTCTTACCGGGCATGACGCGATCGGTTAGGTCCCACTCGTCGATGCGGTAGTACCCGCGGGGTCCGCGGGCGGGTCCGTAGCCACAGAACACACCGCCGGCAAACGCGCGGTAGACTGTCGAGGCCGTCACCCGCAGGACCAGCCGTTTGCCCTCGGGCACGTCGATGACCGCCCGAAAGCCGACGAACAGGTTCTTCTCCGTCTCCCTGCCCTCGGGCCAGACGGGTTTGGCCGTCCGGAACTCGGCCGCCTCCACCGAGGACGCCATTGCAGCCGAGATCGAAAGCAGATGCAGCAAATCCGCGCTGGTCATGGTCTGGTCCCTTCTTTGGTGTTCCGTTCCGTATTGACGCCACACATCCTAACGTCTCGGGCCCGTCGTTTGGAGCGTTCTTACGCCGATGGCTTGCGTGGGGTCATGGTCCTGGCGATGATGCACGCCATCTGGCCGATCCCCGCGAATCGCCTCGAGCGGTTGTGAGGCGTCGAAGAAACACATATGGAGGAGCGTGGCATGCACACACGTGCAACCGTGGTCATCACGATCCTACTGGCGTCGGTGCTGACGACGGCCGGACTCGCTGCGGCCGAACCCGGGCACAATACGCTGACGAAACAGGAAGCGGCCGACGGGTGGATCCTGCTGTTCGACGGCGCTACAACGTTCGGCTGGGAGAACCACGGCGACGCGAAATGGAAGGTCGTCGACGGCGCGCTCGTCTGCGAGGAGGGCGGCCGGGGCTGGCTCGGGACCACCACCGCGTTCGCCGACTTCGTCTTGAAATGCCAGTACCGCATCAGCGCGAAGGGAAACAGCGGCGTATTCTTCCGCGCCAAGCGGCAGACCGACCAGCCTTGGGTCGACGGCTACGAGATGCAGATCTGCGACCACAAAGAGCGCGACGCCACCGGGTCGATCGTCGGGCGGATCCGCGCCAAGTACCCGGGCGGCAAGGTCGTCACGACCGTCGAGAAGTGGCAGGACGTCGAGATCCGCGCCGAGGGCGATCACATCCAGGTAACGCTCAACGGGATCAAGGCCGTCGACGGGCGCGACGGCACGTTCGGCCGCGGCCACGTCGGCGTGCAGCGCCACGATCCGGACATGAAAATCGCGTTCCGCGACATCAAGCTCAAGCCGCTAAGCACCCAGTCGGTCTTCAACGGCAAGGACCTGACGGGCTGGGAGATCCTGCCCGGGCTCCGGTCGAAGTGCTCGGTGAAACCCGGTGGCGTGTTGAACGTCTACAGCGGACACGGGCAGATCGCGACGGTCGGCCAGTGGGCGGACTTCGTGCTCCAACTGGAGATCATGACCGGAGGGCAACACGAGAACAGCGGCGTGTTCTTCCGCGCCGAGCCGGGCAAGAAATGGCAGGGCTATGAATCGCAAATCTACAACCGATGGCGAGACGGCGATCGGACCAAACCCAAGGACTACGGCACGGGCGGGATCTACAACCGCCAGCCCGTGCGGAAGGTGTATTCCAACGATCGCGAGTGGTTCACCATGACCGTGGTCGCCCACGGCCGGCATATTGCCACGTGGGTCAACGGCAACCAGGCGGCCGATTGGACCGACACGCGCCCGCCGAACCGCAACCCCCGCCGCGGCTACCGGGCGGAGCCCGGCGTCATTTTGTTTCAGGGTCACGATAAGACGGCCAGCCTGTCGTTCCGCAACATCCGCGTGGTCGAGTATCCCAAGGCCGCCGCGAAGTAGCGCCGCGAGGAGTTCAAGGGCATGCCGGACCCACTGCGATCCGCAAGCGTTTCCTTCAAGCGATGGGCATGGGTTGTCGCGGCCGTGGCCGGCGTCGCCTTGTTGCCGGCCTGCCGTCAGCAGGGATCGAGCTCGAGCGGCTCCGGCACCGCCAAGGCCGGCAAGCGCCCCGACGTCTACATCCAGGTCTCGGCCCTGGGCAGCTTGGAGTACTTCTACGACCACAAGCTGGGCATGGAAAAGGCCGGCGAGCTGTTCGGCGTCAAGACGGAGTACAACGGCCCGGCCGATCTGGACATCCCGTCGATGGTCGCCACGCTCGAGCTCGCCATCGCCCGTAAGCCCGGCGGCATTGTGGTGGTGGGGTTCGACGACGCGCTGACGCCGGTGATTAACAAGGCCGTCGACGCCGGCATCCCCGTGGTCACCGTCGACGCCGACCTGCCTAAGTCCAAGCGGGTGGCCTTCGTCGGCACGGGCAACTTCAACGCGGGCTACCAGGGCGGGCTCAAGCTGGGCGAGCTGGTTGGCAAGGCTGGCAAGGTCGCGCTGCTGACCAAGACGGGCCAGTCGAACCTGAACGAACGGATCGACGGCTACAAGGCTGCCCTGGCCAAGTTCCCCAAGATCAACATCGTGGGCGTGGAGAACACCGAGAGCAACCCGGCCAAGGCGACGCAGGTCGCGTCGCTGCTGTTGCAGCGACACGCGGACCTGGTGGGCATCGCCTGTGTCGAGGCGGCCGGCGGCGCCGGTGCGGCCACGGCCGTCAAGGAGGCCGGCAAGATCGGCAAGGTCAAAATCGTCGCCATGGACCGCGGCAACGCCGTGCTCCGCTACATCGACCAGGGCGTCATCCAGGCGACGGTCGCCCAGCAGACCGCGCTGATGCCGGTGTACGCGGTGGCGATCCTGTACCAGTTGAACCACCTGGACGTGGCCATCGCCACCGACAACGCCGCCGCGGGCGTGCCGGGCGTGCCCAAGGTGATCGACACCGGCGTGGTCATCGTGGACAAGACCAATTGCAGGTATTTCCTGCGCTGATGTTGGCATGAACGATCTAGGCGTCGCGCTACAGGTGGTTGGACTGAGCAAGCGGTTCGGCGTGGTTCAGGCCCTCATCGACGTGGACCTGGCCGTCCGCGCGGGCGAGGTCCACGCCCTGGTCGGTGAGAACGGGGCCGGCAAGAGCACACTCATCCACATCCTGGCCGGCGCGCTCCAGCCCGACGCGGGCCGGATCATGCTGTCGGGGCACGAAACGAGATTCCGCACCGCCCACGAGGCCCTGTCGTCCGGAATCGCGGCCGTGTTTCAGGAACTGAGCCTGGTCGGCACGCTGTCGGTCGCGGAGAACATCCTGGCCAACCGCCAGCCCGTGAACCGGCTGAACCTGATCCGCAGCGCAGAGCTGCGCCGCCGCGCGCAGCAGGCACTTCGCGTATTCGACGTCGACATCGACCCGGACCGCCTCGTCGAGCGACTGCCCGTGGCCGAGCGGCAGGTCGTCGAGATCGTCAAGGCCGTCTCGGCCAGGCCTTGCGTGCTGCTGCTGGACGAGCCGACCAGTTCGCTGACGCAGCGCGAGACCGCAAAGCTGTTCAGCCTGATCCGCCAACTACGGCAGCAGG
>CAYOGX010000588.1:0-4099 GCA_964403235.1 uncultured Planctomycetales bacterium
GCGCCATCTTCGGGTTCCATCGGCTGACGCGATGGCCGAAATGGACCCCGGCATCAATCAGTTCGCGGACCAACGGCTTGGCCAAAACTCACCTCCGGAACAACCGCTTTGGACAGAGAGACAAATGCAAAGCTCCCTAATCTAAGGGAATGCGCTAATGAGGTCAAGGAGAATTCCCCACAAACTCCGATCCGGGTCCCTCCCCAGCAGGCCAGGGCCCGCCCGGCCCCCGGCCGCCCGCGATCAGGGATCGGGCGGTTGCGGCCGGGCCTTCCCCGCTGCGGGGCCGGCAGGCGGACCGTCAAGGGCTCTGGACACCGCTGGACCGATCTGACCGCCCCTCAGGGCTGCGGCGAGGATCTTCCCGTCCGGGCCGATCAGGAACGTGCGCGCCTCGAGCAACGGTGTGTCCGGTACGCCGTAGTCCTCCAGGAGCTTCTCAGACGGGTACGCCAATACGGTCTGCATGACCCGGGGGGTGTCCTTGCCGAACGGGCTGTCGGCGGGCTGGCCCGGGAGGTCTGTGCGGAGGAGGATGATCAAGAGCCGTTCGTCCTTGCTATATCGCTCGTAGACGGCCTCGAGCGCTATCAACGTCGCCTCGCCCCAGCCCCGTATGCCCGGAAAGAACGTCAGCAGCACGAACTTGCCCCCCTCCGCCGTCCCGACGAAGTCCGCGAGCCTCAGTCGTTTGCCGTTGGCGATGCGATCTGGCCCGCGGCCGTTCGACATCGGCACATCGAACCGGGGCGCCGGCTCGCCCACCTTCAGGACCTTCCGGAACTTGAAGGCGAGCTTCCCGAGGTCGACCGGCTTGTCGTCTTGACCGTCGGGGGCGGGCGGAACCGTGAACTCGTGATCGACTCGCCCGATCGGATCTCCGCGTCCGGGCCTGCGGATGGTTTCTGATGCGACCAGCTGGACGCACAGCCGATAGTCGCCGGGGACCACGTCGTTCACCCGGAACGAGCCGTCCAGGGCGATGTTGAAGTCATACATGTCCGGCTGGCCTCGATTGGGCGCCTTGGCGGCGGATGGCTTGGACGGATCGCGCAGCGGCCGCGTCTGCAGGCCCCGACGTGACGTTCGAGGGAACCTGGCATCGATCCGGTTCATCCAGGCGAGTTGCTCGTTGCTCCAATCGATTTTCCGATCGCTCCCAGCCGGCGGCACCACGCGGCCGACCACCGTACGCCCCATCGGCAGCCCGTCCGTTCCGCCGATGTTGACGTGCGTCGTCTGGCCGGCCTCGACGTCAACAGCGACGTCGTAGCTCGAACCGAGGGTCCCACGACCCTCGCGAATATCCTGGCGGATCTTGGCCTTTCCCGGGCGGACCCGCGGGAAGGCGAAGTGCCCGTCCGCGTCGGTCCTGGCCTTGCCGTAGTGACGGACGTTCGGCTGGCACTTGCCCGGCGGGTCCTTGCAGGTGAGCCCTATCAGTCGATGGGCGCCGGGCTTGCCCGCGATCCGCAAGGTGCCCTCGACCCGCCCCCACGGCTGAACTGTGATCTCCGGTGAGCCCGTCAACTGTTCGGACGCGAGCTCGGCGTAGCCGTCAGCGTGCGTGACGACGATGCCGAACGGGCCGTCTTGCGGTCTGAAGACGAACCGTCCGTCCGTGTCGGACCGGCCCACGAGCCCGCTGTGCAATGGCGGCTGGCCGTTGCTCACGTGCACGGTCTCCGACGGGCCAACGAGCACCAGTGTGGCGCCGGCCAGTGGTGAACCATCGCGACTGCGGACGATGCCGGCCACGCCTTGGGCCTTGTGGAGTGTGAAGTCGTAGACCTGCTCGCCCTCGCCCGGCTCGAACGTCCGGGAGACGGCCGGCTGGTAGCCGTCGGCTTCGATGCGGAGCTGGTATTCGACCGCCGCTCTATCGAAGGAGACCGCATATCGGCCGCTGCTGAAGGTCTTCTTGACGAAGAGGTACCAGCGCGTGTCGGATGGCGTCCGCTTGCTGCCGGGGATGACCTCGAACTTGGGGATCGGGCTGCGGGTTTGGGCGTCGACGACGGTCCCGCGGACGCTCACTGCCGGGGCCAGCTCGATCACGTGCCCATCGGGCGAGGGGGACATCTCGTGCCTGTGAAGCGTCTGGTAGCCCGTCTTGGCGATGAAGAACCGCACGGGATCGGGCGGGGCGTTGTCCCAGCGGAATTGGCCGTCCGCATCCGTCTTCATCTTGAACTCGAAAAAACGAAGCCCCCGCCATTCGGTGGGGACCACGCTGGCGCCGGCCAGCGGACGGCCCGTCGGGTCGAGCACCCGACCGTGGATCACCCGGGCGGGTCCGAGACGGAACGCGATCGGCTCGAGGTCTGGCGAGACGACGACCGATTTCTGATCGGGGGCATGGCCGGCCGCGTAGACGGTGAGGGCGGTTTGGCCCGGGCTGGCGCCGCCAAATCGAAACGCTCCCGCCTCGTCGGTTTCCCTCTTCGGTAGCTCGTCGATCCGGCGGTCCCGTCCCAGCAACACCGAAGCGCCCTTGACGGGTCGGCCGTCCTTGTCGAGGACCCGACCGGTGATGGCCAGGCCCTTGGTCATCACCATCACGTGCGTCATGTCGCGGAGTCGCTCGAGCGGCGGCGGCGGTCGGCTCAGGTTGTTGCGGTCGCTGACGTATTCTGCGTGTGTCAGGTACAGCCTCACGCCCTCAATGTCGGCGGGCATGATATCGCACCGCCATTGGCCCCGGGCGTCGGTCTTTTCCTCGTGGCCCGAGATGAAGACCCGGTCCATCCGGTCCTCGAGCGGCATGTGGACGTGGACCGCTGCGCCCTCGACGGGCCTGCCGGCATCGTCCCGGACGACACCGCCGATCGACGTGCCGGGCTGGAGCCTTAGCGTGTATTGCTCGGGCAGGTCGAACTGTCTGCTGAAGCCGCGGAAGTAGACCTGCCTGTGGACGAACCCGGGCTTGCGGGCGTAGACGATAACCCACTTGGGTTCTTCGTCGGGCAGTGTGATCGTGAATCGCCCCTCGGAATTGGTGGCACCCTCGAGCTTCTTCTTGCCGAACGAGATCTTCAGCGGAACGCCCGGTAGGGGTGCGTCGGTCTCGGCATGCACCACGCGAAGGTCGATCGTTTGACCCGGTGTCCAGGGACGCGTCGCAGCGACCGGCCTGGTCGCGATCGGCGCGGGGGTCTGCACCACCTCAGGCGGGCGCCCTGCCCGATCGAGATACAAGACCACGCCCAGGACGATGACGACCCCCAGCACGATCAGCGCGAGGATGACGCGACGCACTCGCCGACGGACGGTGTCTTGCGTCCCGCCGCCCTCATCTCCCCCCGACCTTGCCGGTCGTGGTTCGCTCATCATGACGTGATCCCCAAGCAGTCTACCCACCTACAGGCCGGCGTGCACTACTTGACGTACACCTCGAAGATCCAGTCGTAGTGGGCGTAGTCGTAGCGGTCGCTGAAGGCCTGGCCACGTTTGTACCGGTTGCGCGAGTCGACGGCCCAGTGGTAGCGGCCGCTCAGCGGGAGGTAGATCCAGTAGGTCTTGCCGGCCTCGACTGCCGGTGGTTCGGCGAAGCGGGCCTCGACCCAGGTGTATCGCGGGGTGTGGGTGAAGGCGTCGCGTGGGACGTCGGTCTCGGCGAGCACGCGGCCCGCCGGCTTGCCGTTCGCGTCTTGCCTCAGCGTGACCTTCAGCGGCGCGTCGCCTTCGTCGTGGGTGGCGTACAGACGGAGCTTGAACAACTTGCCCGAGCGCGCGGCTATGAAGCTCTGGCCGACCTGGTGGTGGTAGCCCGCGGTGGCCTGGCTGGTCCGGAACCGTGGGCCGACGAACTGATCGCGGTAGGGCACGTCTCGTGCGGCCCGTCTGGCCTGGTCGCGGAGCTTGGCCAGACGCTCATGCCAGGCCTTCGTGGCCGCGCCCGTGGGGACCGGTGGTGCGGGTAGGGCGTAGATCTTGTACCGGCCGGTCCGGTTCGAGGCGAACGCGATCTGCTTGCCGTCGGGCGACCAGCACGGGTTGACGTCGTTGGCCGGGTGCCGCGTCACCCGCACGGACTTGGCGGCGCCGGGTCGCTGCACGCAGATGTCGTAGGCGCCTGCCGGAACGCCGGCATAGGCCA
>CAYOGX010000589.1:0-4098 GCA_964403235.1 uncultured Planctomycetales bacterium
GACGACCGTCGCGCCGGGCACGACGGAGTTCGTCGCCTATCCGATCATAAAGCGGGCGTTTCACGCCCGCGGGATCGACGCGCCGCCGTTGCTGGCGCACAGCTTCGAGCGCGTCATGCCCGGCAAAGAGTACGTCTCGAGCATCCGCGACTTCTGGCGGGTCTGCTCGGGCTGCAACGAACAGGCCCGCGACCGCGTGGTCAAGTTCCTCAGCGAGATCATCAACGTCGACGCGTTCCCGCTGACCGTGATGGACCGGCCGATCGAGTCGGAAACGACCAAGATCGTCGAGAACTCGTACCGTGCGTCGATCCTGGCGTTCCTGGACGAGTGGAGTGTGTTCGCCGAGCGGAACGGCGTGGACCTGATCAAGGTCATCGGTGCGATCAAGGTTCGGCCGACGCACAGCAACATCATCTTCCCGGGCCCGGGCATCGGGGGATACTGCCTGCCGAAGGACGGCGGGCTGGGTTACTGGGCGTACAAGCACATCCTGGGGTTCGAGGACGACATCTTCAAGATCACCACGGCGGCCATTGACATCAACGATACCCGCGCGCTGCACGTGGCCGAACTGACCCGCGACGCACTGCGGAACATGGGCCGATACATCGCCGGCGCGAAGGTCCTGGTCTGCGGGGCCAGCTATCGCGAGGACGTCGGCGACACGCGTTACAGCGGCTCGGAGATGGTCGTCCGCAAGCTCACCGAGATGGGCGCCGAGATGAGTGTGCACGATCCGTACGTCGAGCACTGGTACGAGTTCGAGAGCCAGGACACCTACCCCGCCCCGGGCCATTCGTGGGCGAGGTTCTTCCGCAACCAGGACGAGCTCGAGGACCTGCGTGTTCAGCACGATTTGGCGGCCGCCCTGAAGGGGGTCGAGGCCGTGGTCCTGGCCGTCCGGCACGCGCCGTATCGAGACCTCGACGCGGACGATGTGGTCGGTTGGGCGGGCGGGCCGCTCGCGGTGATCGACTGCTTCGGCATCCTCGACGACGCCAAGATCCGCCGCTACTTCGAGCTGGGCTGCGAGGTCAAGGGCCTGGGCCGCGGGCACATCCAACGCATCAAGGAAGAGATCCGCGCGACGCGTCGCTGATGCGGCGACGCGCTGAGACATTGACGGGTGCCACGGTCAAGCGAAGCCGAGGAACGAGGCTGAGCTTGGCCGTGAGGACTCATGTGACAGAAGGAGCCAACCTCCGATGACCGACGTGGTGATGCAAACCGACATCCCCGGGCTACCGGTCCGTCGCGGCAAGGTGCGCGACATCTACGACCTGGGCGATCGGCTGGCCATCGTCGCGACCGACCGGATCAGCGCGTTCGACGTGGTCATGCCCGTGGGGATCCCGAACAAGGGCGCGGTGCTGACGCAGATCAGCGTGTTTTGGTTCGAATGGCTGGGCGATCGCGCCAAGCACCACCTCCAGACGCTGGTCAGATCGGCCGACGACCTGCCCGCGTCGATGCAGGCCCACGCCGACGCCCTGGTCGGACGGACGGTGCTGGTCCGCAAGGCCGAGGTCTTCCCCGTCGAGTGCGTCGCCCGCGGGTACCTGGCCGGTTCGGGCTGGAAGGATTATCAGGCCAACGGCGCGGTCTGCGGCATCGCGCTACCAGCCGGTCTGCAACACTGCGACCCGCTGCCCGAGCCGATCTTCACGCCCGCGACCAAGGCGGAAACCGGCCACGACGAGAACATCACCTTTAAGCAGGCGGCCGCAACGTGCCCGGAGGGCGTGCTTGAGACGCTCCGCGACCGTACGCTCGAGATCTACCAGACCGCGGCCGAATTCGCCCGACCCCGCGGCGTGATTATCGCCGACACCAAGTTCGAGTGGGGCATGGCCGACGGCGAGGTCATCTTGATCGACGAGGTCCTCACGCCGGACAGCTCGCGTTTCTGGCCGGCCGAGGACTACGAGCCCGGGCGCGATCAGGACAGCTTCGACAAGCAACCCGTCCGCAACTACCTCGACGGGCTCGATTGGGACAAGACCCCCCCGGGCCCGGTGCTGCCGCCGGAGGTGGTATTGCGGACCACCGAACGGTACATTGAGGCCTACGAGCGGTTGACCGGCCGACGGTTCAACGGATGAGCCGCCGTTGGGGGTCTGGCCCGTATCGATTGATGCCCCATGCTGTTACATAGAAAGGTTCTGCTAGCGGTGACGGTGGTTGTGGCGGGCGGGTCGTTCTACGCGACGCTCGGCTACGGGGTGTACCTGCACAGCGACTACTACCGCACCATGAAGGAGCGCGACCTCGCGCGGTTCCTGGAGCTGCCCGCCTCGATCGGCGAGGTCAAACCCCAGAACTACTACCAGGCCGACTTCCTGGACATCTGCGTCTGGCTGCCGGGGCGACGGGGAGAGGTCTTCCACTGCAACCGGGCCGAGGTCCACGAGCTGCCCGGACAGGGCGGCGCGTTCAACCTGACGATCCGCGACGGGCGGGTCACCGTCGACGCCAGCCAATGGCACGAGAGCGACTACCGTCAGGTCCTCCGGTCCGGGTTGGGACACGACTTCGCCGCCCTGAAGCTGCGACGGGTGGATCTGTTCGACGTCGATTTGGCCTGGCGGCACGGTCAGGTCGCCTTCGCCGTCCGAAACGCCACCGGCCTCATCCAGTTCGACGGCGCCGACGCGGACCGTCCCGCCGGCGAAGGGTGCATCACCGTCGTCAGCCAGACGCTTAACGACACGCACACCGACGAGCACATCCATGTGATGGCCCGATTCCGACCCGCGCGCGACCTGGTGGTGCACGAGGTGGTCTTCCGCGTGCCGCCGCTGCCGGTCAAGGCGCTGGGGCTGGAGGCGCTGGTCGGCGTGCCCGAGGCACACGGGCGGTTTGAGGGCAAGCTCCGCTACGTCGAACAGAACGGCGGGCCTCGCATCGAGCTGGGGGGCCGCGCCGAGGGCATCGACCTGACCGATTGGACCCCCGGCCTGAACGGCGGGCCCATTCATGGCAAGCTCGACCTGACGATCGACAAGGCCATCTTCACCGAGCAGGGCCCGACCGGCGCGACGTTCAGCGGGCGGGCCACCGATCTGCGGTTGGCCGAGCTCGCCCACGTCATCGGTGTCACCCCCATCGAGGGCACGGCCGAACTGGAGGTCCTCAACGCCGAGTTCGCCGAGCAGCGACTCGTTCGGATGAGCCTCCGCGGCCAGGTCGTCGACGGATCGCTCGAGCCGCTCGTCGCGCTGATCGGTCCGGGCAAGGTGGCCGGCACGTTTCGGCTGAAGGTCAACGCCCTCGATCTGGCCGGCGACGAGGTGGTCTCCGCCGACGTCGACGTCGAGGTCGTCCCGCCCAAAGAGGGCCAGGCCACGATCGACACCGAGCTGATCCTGGCGGCGGCCCGCAAGCTGCTGGGCGTCGAGCTGCCGCCGATGATCGCCACGCCGCTCAGGGGGCTCGACAGCGTGACCTACTCGCGGTTCGCGTTCAAGCTGCTGGTCGACAACGGCCAGCTTCGCATCCTGGGCACGCACGGGCCGGGCGGCCAGGCCATCCTGACCGTCAAGGTCTTCGGCACGCACCTGGCCGTCGTCACCCAGCCGGACAAGCCGATGGAGCTGGCCCCCCTGATCGCCAGGCTCCGCACCACCGGCGAGGCACGGCTGCGGCAACTCATCGATCGCTACCAGGCCCCGCCGGCCACGGCTCCCGTTTCGCCGTAGGATTCACCGCTCAAGCCCCGTTAGGCCTCGGCGGCGCGGCTTATTTACGCCGCTCGAACCACGCGAGTCCCACGCGCGTGCGTCATTCGGGACCTGACACCACTGTGTCTGCCAAAGGTCACCGCACGACACGCCGACGATAGGACACGAAACCGCACATCAACAGCGTTAGCACGTAGCCGAGCAGGGCGTCGCCCTCTTGGGCGCACTCGTACACGGGCGTGACCTCGCGGTCGGTCATCATCACGATGCTGATCGTCGGGTTCGGGTCTTTGATGGCATTGGGGCCCTGGCCCGGGTAGTTCGGAAAGGGGGTCAGAAAGGGGAAAGGGGGTCAGAAAGGGGGTCACCCATTAGGCCTCCCGTGTCAAGGGGCGAAGGAATCCCAGTTGACTGT
>CAYOGX010000590.1:0-4097 GCA_964403235.1 uncultured Planctomycetales bacterium
TCGAACGGGGATTCGCGTCCCCCACGGCTAAAGCCATGGGCCACCCATGGAAGATTCCCCAGGGACGTACTGTTCAATCTTTGTTGCAGGCAGCTTAGTGGGCGGGCAGCCAGTCGTCCAAAATGTAGCGGCAGTTGATGACCTTCTCGACCAGGTCGATCGGCGTGTACCAGTAATGGTTGGTGGCCTCGTAGCCGATCCGCGAATCCCGCCGGGTCAGATCGTAGTGCCGCCTGGCCAGGTCGATCTCCTCGCGGACGAGCTTGGCGATGGTCGATCGGGCCGCCTTGCCCTTGTCCGATGAGGCGTCGGCGGCCAGCGCGTTTCGGGCCAGGACGAACCGGACCTGGTTGGCGACGCTCTTGAAGTGGAGGTAGACGGCCTCGGCCACGCGGAGCTCGCTGTCGAGCGTGGGCCGGCGGGCGTCGTCGGTCAGCTCGCGGGCCTTGCGCAGGGCGGCCAGACCCTGTTGCCAGCCGGCCGCCATCTTCTCGAACTGCCCGGCCATCACCTCGGCCGGATAGACCGCTCGCCACCCGTCGACGTCGTCGTAGGGGATGCCGACCATGGTGGCCTTGTAGCCCGTGGGCTCGGCGTAGAGCAGATTGGCCGGCCCCCAATGGTGCGGGGCATTGTAGAGCAGCCCGCCGTGGTACGGGTACTCGCGCATGGCGGCGCTGAAGGCCTGCCACGCCTGGACCACCGGCTCGGCCGACCGGTCGCCGAACCGACCGCGGGCGACCCGCCGCATCGCCTCGTCGATCGACGCGGGCGGCTGGCCATAGAACTGACCGATCAGCTCCAGGTTCGGCGAGGGATACCCGCCCAGCGTCCAGCTCAGCATCATCCCGTCCAGGCCCAGGTCCGTCAGGTTCTGGGCATGTTGTCCGACCAGCGCCAGGACCGGCACGTAGGGGACGGCGGCCATCTCCCACGTATTGTTGATCTGCATCTTGGCGACGATCCTGTGCCCGTGTTTCTTGGCGATGGCCCAGTGGCGCTGGGCGCGCGGGCCCGGCCCGACGGCCGACAGGCTGTACTCGCCGACGGCCGTCTTGACCCCACCGCGCTCGATCGGCAGGCTCCACTCGCTGACGCTCATGAACCAGACATCTTTGGGCAGCGCCGCCAGGATCGGGTCGACCCACGCGTCGGCCCAACCCCAGTCCCAGGCGATGAACTTGGCCGATGGCTTGGCCCGCCAGACGCCCTCGGCCATCGCCCGGTTGGTGTCGGCGATCACGTCATGCGCCCCGCGTTTGGAGCAGCGGGGACACTCCTTGCCGCGACGGTGCGACCAGCAGTTGGTCAGGTTCTCCGAGGCCGTGATCGTGAACGCGCCGGCCAGGTCGGGCACGTGCTTGAAGAGGTGCTCGGTCGAGTCGCTCAGGAACCGCTGGACCTTCGGCGTGGAGACGCACATGGCGATCTGGTCGCCTTCGGCCACGCCGCGGACGTCCTTGTGCTTGGCGAAGAACGACTCGCCCATGGTCCGCGGCTCGTTCAGGTACAGGTACACGCCGATGCCGTGGCGTTTGGCGCGCTCGACGAGCTTCCGCAGGTTCGCCAGGCGCTCCTGCCAGCCCTGCCCGAACTCCGGGAAGTCCTTCGATGGCGCAAGCCGGTTCAGCACCGCCTGCATCCACACGCCGTTGACGCCGAGCGCGGACAGCTTCTGGAGGTAGCCCTCGGGATACGGATCGATTTCCGGCTCGGCCAGCGGGTCGCCGTAGAGCGCGAAGTAGGAATAGAGGTACCGCAGCTTCAGTCGCTCGTCCTCGGGGGCAGGTGTGGCTCTGGGTTTCGAAGCGGCGTCGATCCGGCTGAGTTGCCTGACGAATTCGAACGGCGGCTCTCCTGACGGCACGATGGCCTTACCAAACGTTTCGTCCACGATTGCGGCGATGGCCTTGGCCCGCGCCGCCTGGGCGTCGGTCGGCGCCGCGTAACGGAGCGGCGCGCATTTCGGCTTGAGCCGGCCGAGCTTGATGTACAGAAAATCGTCCTCCTTGAGCGTGTAGGCGAGCTTGGCGGCGTCCCAGCCGAGCAGATCGATCATCTGCTCGTACGGCAGCAGGTGCCAATTGCACCGGATGATCGTGATGTAGCTGCGCCGCCATTGGTCATCGGATACGGCGGGCGGGTCAGCCAGACCCATCGACCGGCCGATGGCGACGACGTCCTGAGGCTTGCAGCCGAGGACCCGGGCCATCCGTTCCGCCGGCACCAGCTCCCAGTTCCGCCAGACGAACGTGTGCAGCCGACTCGGGAAATGCGGCGCGGACAGCGCCGGGGGTGTCGGGCCCGCCGGGAGGTCCATCGCCGACGCGCGCTGCGCCAATGCGGTCGCCAGCAACGCAAGACACGCCAACACGATCATGTGGTTAAGGTGCAGCAGATTCATGGTGAGTCCATCCTTTCCGTGCCTCTCGTTTCCTGACGGCATCGGGTGCGATGGGCAAGGCCCAATCCGCAAGAATTGGGTCTTGCCCATGGCATCCGTCGGCATCGGGCCGAAACTCGCCGACCGAAGACGGGGTCAGCGACGTCGTTCCTGATTTCGGTCGTCTCGCTCAAGGTCGTCCGGCGGCCTGTCGTCGCGCGGGTCCCGGGAATCCCGTTGATCGCGGAATCGGCGATCGCGCCCGCGGTCGTCGAGATCGTCCGTTCCGCGACGCCGGCCGCGCTGTTGATCTCGCCCGGCATCGCGCTGGTCATCGGAGAATTGCTGGTCGTCCTCGCCGGGTCCTTCTCGCCTCGGCAGGGCCCGCCCGCGGGCGACGCGTTGGACGGCCCTGTAAAGGGCCTGAAGCTGCTTGTGAAGCGTCCCGAGGTCGTCGGCGTTGCGGCCGCGCGGAGCGCGGGTTCCGCGTGCCGCCCGGTTGTCGGGTTCGGCTCGGTCGCGACTGTCTCGATCTGGCCCGGTTCGGTCCCGGTCGCGTCGAGCCTCGCGGTCGCGGTCCTGGGCGCGTCCATCCCGGTCGTCTCGGTCGGTGCGGTCTGGGGATCTGGCGGCCTGATCCGTCTTGCGCGGGTCATCTCCGTCCGGGCCGCGGTCGTCGAGGCCCCGCCCGTCGGGATCTCGCTCGCCCACGCGTCGGCCGGTCTTGCCGAGCCGGCGGCGTTTGCTCGATTTGGCCTTAGCCGGCTCGAGCCGCTTAAGCTCGCCGACCAGATCGAGCGTCTGCGCGACGTGCTTGGCGAACACCTTGGCGTCCTTGCGATCGGCTTGATACTTGTCGGGCGCTTCGATCTGGTCGTCGATGGTGGTCCCGCCGACCCGTTTGCCGCGGTGGTCGTCGATGGCGGCGCGGAGCTCGCGGACCATCGGGTCGCGCTCGATTTTGGTGACAGTCAGCTTGCCCAATCGCCCGCGGGACTTGTCCAGGGCTGCCTTCAGGCGGTTGGCGGCGAGCAGCTCGGCGAGCGATTTGCCCGCTTCGTCCTCGCACAGTTCGCTGAGCTTGGCCAGCTCGTCCTCGTCGTCCTGGCAGGCATAGACGAGCCGCGTCAGGTCACTGACGGCGGCGTCGAGCTTGTCGTCCTCGATTTTGGCCAGCGCCTGTTTCAGGAATGCCGGCTTGTCTTCGATCTTCCTGGTCGACTTGGCGGTCGTGCGCGGCTCTGCGTTGTCCTTGGTGATCCCGGTGCGCTTGCGCTGCGGACGGGTGGTCTCGGTCTCGTCGTCGTATTCGATCTTGACGACGTCGGCGGCGGGATAGCGTTTGACCATCTTCATCTTGCCGCCTTGCATGATGATGCGGAAGTCGATGAAGTCTGCGTCCTTCTTGACGAGCTTGCCCACCTTGACCTGTCCGTTCTTGAGGTAGAGCTGGTCGGCTCGGCACGCACTGGCGGCCATGATCGACAGCGTGGTCGCCAGCGCCCATCTGGTGGTGGTCGTCATGCCATGCGCTCCTGGCCCCCCTGGTCGTGCGATCGCACAACACCCATTATAGGCCGGTGCGGCCCGGCCACAATCGGTCAACGCGCCGTTTCGAGACGATGCGGGTAGACGAGCGCCAACCGCGGACTGGCCAGGGACGTGGCCGCCCTCTTATGATGATACGTCAGGCCGCGGCGGGCGTGGGACCGAA
>CAYOGX010000591.1:0-4079 GCA_964403235.1 uncultured Planctomycetales bacterium
ACGTCGATCGGCTCTTTGAGTTTCGTGACCGTCTCGTGGGCGTCGCCCATGACGAGCGTGACCATCTTATCGACGCCGGCGCGTTTGAAGTTCTCCCGCGCCAGCGAGGCCCGGCGCTCGTCGATGTCGTGCGTGGTCAGCTTGCCGCCCGTGGCCCGCAGGGCCAGGCAGAACCAGATGCCCGAGTATCCGTTGGAGGTACCGATCTCGACGACGTGCTTGGCGCCGACGGCCTCGGTGAAAAGCCGCAGGACCCGGGCGTCTTCAACCGGCACGTTCATCATCCCTCTGCGTTGGTTCTTGTCCATGTCCTCCAGCACGCTGAGGATCTTCTTCTCCGCATCCGACTTCGGGACGGGTTTGCTGTCTATGAATGGTTGGGCGTCTCCGCCTCGCGCAGGTCGACCGCGTCCGGCCCGCGCGCCCCGCCGGCGCACCTCCCGGTCAGCCGCCGACTCCGCGACGACGGCGCTGGCCAGAAGCGCCATTGCACAGACTGCGACGAATCCAATTGTGAGCCTTCTCATCGAATCTCTCCTTGCATGGTTTGCTGTTGTCATGCCTTGACGATGTCGATCTTCTTGAGGTCGGCCGTGCCCAGCCCGATCTCGGCCGCGTGCGCGATGTGCGTCGGGTCCGGGCGGGTCCGGCCGGCGCGTTTGGCGATCCGCACCTTTCGGAGCATTTCGGCGCCGACGGCGTCGAGGGCGACGACGTCCGTGCAGGCCAGCAGGCTGTTGGCCTGCCACGTGCAGTGCGGTCGGAACTGGGGGCCGTTGTCGAAGATCCCCACGATGGCGTCGCACACCGCCAGCCGCGTCTTCTTGCGAATCGCCGGCAGGCCGTTCACCTCCGCGATCGTATCGATCTGGGGGTGGAAGTCCCCTGCATTCGGGAGCGAGCCCATGTGGTTCTTCATCGCGAGCGTCACGCCCGCGACCACGTGATGCTTCAGACAGGGCAGGCTGATGACCGCGTCGGCGTCCCTGGTCAGGATCCGTGTGAGTCGGGTCTTGAAGGGACCGGCCTTGACCTCGGTGTCCCACGCAGAGCTGGCCGCGAGGAACTGGACCTTCGGCAAGTCGTCGAACGGCTTGATCCCCGCGGTGCGAAAGTCCTTCTCGTCCCGCTCGAAGACGATGATCTTCTCTTGGGGCACGCCCGCGTCCGCCAGCCCCCGACAGACCGCCCAGATCACGGCCGGATTCGTCGACGCCCGACGGAACAGCCCGTTGAACTTCATCGCCACCGTCTCGGTGGGCGAAACGAACGTCCGCCAGGCCTCGTCCACGTTCGACTTCCCCGACAGCGTCTTGACCAGCGCGTCGACCGCCTCCTTGACGACCTTGCGGTCGGTGCGTGAGCCAGCGCCGAAGTTGGCGCGTTCGGCCACGGCCACGCGGCTCTTGCCGCCCTCGGCCGCAGCGAGTGACGCCAGCGGCGCAGCCGCCGCTCCCGCGGCGATCCCCTGCAAGAAGCTCCTCCGGTCAAGCCGGACCACTCCATCCCGTCTTGTCATGGCGATTCAATCTCCTCGCGCTCGCCTCTCAATCCCCCGGACCCGCGACACCCGTAGCGGGCGGGCCAGATAGTTTCGAGGAGATCCCACGCCATGTCCAGTCACGCGGGCCGGGACCAAGTCGAATGTCGCCTCTCTCAGGTCGGCGTGGGCAGGTCAACCCAGGTCTGCTGCTCCGCCGAGGTGATGGCGGTTTCGAGGACGCGCTGTAGATCTAGTCCTTCACCCAATGACGGGCGCGGGTCGGTGTCGTCGGCGATCGATCTTAGGAACGAGTAGAGACAGTGGACGTGGCCTCGGGTCCAGCCGACCGTGCCCTTGGGGCTGGGGAACTTGTGCCCGGGGGCGGGGTACCTGTGGACGGTGGCGATGCGCTGCCAACCCCTGCCGCCGCCGAAGTCACCGTCGGGCTGCCTGGCGTCGTAGACCTCCAGGTAGTTCGGCTGCATCAGGTCGAACCTCATCGCGCCGTGTTGGCCGTGGATCTCGAACCGCAACTCGTCTTCGGTGCCCGTGGCGATCTTGCTGACCTCGATGCTGCCGAACGCGCCGTCGTCGGTCCGCAGGAGCATGACCGCGGCGTCCTCGACGTCGATCTTTACCTTCGCGCTCGGGTCGGTGAGGCTAGGCCGCTTGGGCGACCAGATTCGGCTGGTGCAGCAGACGCTTCGGAACGGCCCGATCAGGTGCTGCATCAGGTCGATCGCGTGCGAGCCGAGGTCGCGGATCACGCCACCGCCGCCGGCCGCGGTCGATTTCCAGTTGACGGGCTTGTTCGGATCGACGCTGCCGCTGTGCAGATAGACGGCGCGGAAGTGCGTAATCGGGCCACAGAACCTCTCGTCGGCGAGCTGCTTGGCCCGCAGCGTGGCCGGGAAGAACCGGTAGTTGAGGACCATTTGCGCCTTGCCGCAGTAGGACGGCAGGAGCGCGGCGACCTCATCGGCCTCGGCCTGGTTGGCCGTCGCGGGTTTCTCGCAGTAGATGTGCTTGCCGGCGCGGATCGCCGCGACCAGCGCGGGTAGATGCTCGTGGTTGGGCGTGCAGATGTGGATGACGTCGACGTCGTCGGCCTCGATGACGTCGCGCGGGTCGGTGGTGCATCGCTCGTATCCCGCAGCCGCGCGGGCCTGCTCCGCGCCGGACCGGGTCGTTCGGCAGACCACCTTCAGTTCGGTGCGAACGGGCGGCGGATCGTAGTAGAACGGGATCGTCTTATGGGCGAACGTGTGCATCTTGCCCATGAAACCGTAACCCAACATGCCGATGCCCAGCGTTTTCATGACGATCAACACCCCTTCACGCCGCACTGGGTCCGCGGTTCGTGTCCGCCCGCAAATCTTCCAGACCAACGATTCGAGATCAACGTAAAGCCAGACCCGGCCGTCACCATCCTGTGCCGTCGCCCGCCGTACGTTCTGATAGGCGGGAACGTCCGCCAGACGGGTTCCGTCACGACTGCGAAGGGCACTGGCGGACAAGCCGCCAGTGGCGCATCACTCAGGCGGCGGCGCCAGAATCGGCGGCGGTCTGATCCCCACCGTCCCGGCGGTGGGTGGGCGGCCCGAGCATCACCGACGCCACAACCGTAGCAGTCAACATGGCGCCGGAGATCAGCGACTCGCGGATCGCTGAGCCGTGGTAGCCTTCGCCGAAGCAGCCGCAGATGATCTCGAGCCCGCGGATCAGCACGGTCATGTTCGCGACCAGCAGGACCACGCACAGGGTCATGGCCACGAACAGCCCTTCCCGCTTCCAGACGCCCGCCAGCAAGACCAGCCCCGTCGTCAGCTCGAGCCACGGCAGGTAGATGGCCAACGGGAAGACCAACGGCTCGGGCACCATCTCGTAGGTTCGGATGTTGTTGGCGAAGCTGCTGGGGTGGTAGATTTTCCCGAAGCCCAGCTTCGTACCGGGCACCCCGAGGGCGGCCACCACGAACACCACCCCGAGCGACCAGCGGAGCACCCTATTGATCCAACGTCGCGACGTATCGGTCATGGTGACGGGCCCTTCTCAAGCGGCAGCCTGGCCCGCTTCCAGGTCACCAGCCCGCCGCCAAACAGACGGACGTTCGGGTAGTCCAGCAACTGCGTCATGATGTCGAACAGCCGCCCGCTGTCCTCGCACTCGCTGGTGGCGCAGTACAGGACGATGTCGGCCATCTGGTCGATCTTCGAGGTCAGAAGGGTCACGTCGTCCTCGACGGCCTCGACGTGGAAGTTCTTCGCGCCGGGGACGTGGCCCTCGGCGTACTCGTCCGGGTGACGCGCGTCGATGATGATCACCTCGCGGCCGACCACCAGCCTCTGGAACGTCTCAAACGACACGCCCGCCCGCTTGGCCACCGACGGGTTGACAACGGCCGATTGACTCGACGGCACGATGAAGTGCGTCGCCCGCTTGCCTGACCACGTAGCGATCAGGTAGTGACCGCAAGCACACGCGGCCGGCAGCAATACCAGCACCGCCGTTCTGAGGATCCAACCGATCACCGCTTTGCCCCTCGCTGTGTGCTCGTCCCCGGTGGCGCTTTCGGGGGCCCGGGCCGGATCGGGCG
>CAYOGX010000592.1:0-4046 GCA_964403235.1 uncultured Planctomycetales bacterium
CTGCTCAAACGGCGGTGCGCGGTGATCGACCTGAACCTCGAGCTCGGCGACGTCGGATGTTTCTTCGACTGCCACCCCAAGTTCTCCGTGGTCGACCTGTGCCGGGACGATGTCGACATCGACGCCACGATGGTGGGCCAGGCATTTCACGAGTTGCCGTGCGGGGTCTCGGTCTTGGTCCGGCCGCACCGCCTGGAAGACGCCCGTGATGTCACGGCGGACGGGTTGGCGAACTTGCTCACGATCGCGCGCGACACCTTCCCCTTCGTCATCGTCGATCTGCCGCGGTCCTTCAGCTTCCTCAGCGCCGCCGTCCTGAAGGGGGCCGATCGGCTGCTGATCGTGACGCAGCTCGGTGTCTCGTTTATCCGGAACGCGACCCGCATCCAGCAATGCATGCTTCAGATGGGCGCGCCCGAACAGAGCGTCAAGATCGTGTTGAATCGCTGCAAGGCCGAGCACATCCAACTCTCCCCCGGCGACGTCGAGAGCCATTTCGGCAAACCCGCGTTTGCCATGATCCCGAACGACTACCGTCGAGTTCAGTCGTCGCTGGATCTCGGGCACGGCATCATGGCCGACGCCCCGAAGAGCCCCAGCCGTCTGGCCATCCATGAATTGGCGCGAAAGATCGCCGGTGATCAGCTGCCCCAGGATGATCCCGCCGGGCAGTCCCAGGGCCTTCTGGACCGACTGTGGCGGCGAAAGCCCCAAGGTAGTGGGACCTTCGCCAGTCACCAGCGCGCCTGACGACGATCGTACGGCGGCGCCGACCCTCCCCGCCCGCCACCCAGGTCCACAATCGCTTGCTTGGCCGGTCATATCGCCTCCGACGCTTCCCGCGCCGCGTTGTGTGGCGTCGGTGGAGATCCGGTACACTGGTCGCGACAGTCATCGATCGGGCGATAGGGGTCTGCGCGGGCCGGAGTCGAGACGACCGCGCCGTGCGAGTCGACCCAGCAGGAGATCCCCGCATGAGATGCCTTCGATTCACGCTGGTTGCACTGGTCCTCGGGTGTGCGGCGCCTGGACGGGGCGAGGGGCGACGGTCCGTGACCGTCCCGTCCAACCCGGATGGATTGCTGCCGTTTGACGGTCGGTGGGAGTATCCGCACTACTTGACGTTCCGGCCGGGCAACGGCCAGCGATGCGGCGTGAATCCGCCGAGGTTCTCGTGGCCCTACGTGCCGCACGTGCTGACCGGCAAGCGCGGGATCGCGGTTCACGAATTCCGTCTACAGCTTTCGCGGACGGGAGATTTCGGCAAGCCCGACGTCGAGATCGGCACGCCGTACAACTTTTACAACGCCTTGGGTGTGCTCGACAAGACGCGGTGGTACTGGCGCGTGGGGTACTGGGCGGGGACCAAGCGGGAGGAGTGGAGCGCGGTGCGGACCTTCACGTTCGCTTCGGATGTGGTGGCGTGGGATCGGACCATCATCGAGGAGGCGGCCAAGAGGCTGTCCAGCCTGCGGCATCCGCGACTCGGACCTGAAGGGGGCGACTGGCCGGCGTGGCGCGACCGTCTGATGAAAGACGCCCGGACGGCACGCTGGTTCGAGGCGGTGTTGGCGTCCGCCGAAAAGGTCCTCAAGAGGTCGTGGTGGCGGAAGTTCCCCAAGACCGATCGGTCCGGCAAGACGGACCTCAACGAGGCCAGGTTTGCGGAGATCGGCAGGGGCATCGCGCTGGCCACCTTCGCCTATCGGTTGACGGGCGACGCGCGCTACGCGGTTGCCAAGGCGCACGCGCTGGCCTTGGCGCGGTTCCCACGCGGGGGCCTGGCCTCGCCGGAGTTCCACGGGGCCAAGCGAAAGTGGTCCACCCAGATCACCGAGTTCCTCGCGCTGTGCTTCGACTGGTGGGGTGACGACCTGAGCGCAGACGAGCGAACGACGTTGCTCGACGCCGTCGATTGGCGGCTGCGGGCCACGTATCTGGAGCGGGCGTCGTGGCGGGCGGGTAAGCACATCTCCAGCAGGGGCGTCGCCGTCTTCGCGGCGAGCCATCCGTATGAAAACTTCATGTGGTCGCTGCCGCCGGCCCTGCTGACGGTGGGCGACCTGGCCGTGTCGGACGAGCTGGTGGAATTGTGCCTGCACTACCTGACGGGCGTCACCAGCGCGCACGGACCGGACGAGGGCTGGAACGAGGGGGCGTCTTACGCCTCCGGCAAGGGCAGGACGATGCTCTACGCGACGATGGCTACCGCGCTGCTGCTGCCGGAGCTCCAGATCGGACGCAGCCCGTTCTATCGCCGCCTGGGCGAGTGGTATGCCCACCTGCTGCCGTTGGGCATCCAACGGCTGTCGTTCGGCGACTACGGAGCGAGTCCCCAAAGGCTTCGAAGGGGCCACTGGCACACCTATCGCTACCTCGCGTGGCTGACGGGTGAGGGCAAGCTCGCACATCGCCGCGACGTGCTCGCAGGGGAGGTCGGCAGCCCGTCGTCGGGCCGGCCGTGGCTCGACTTGCTCGGCGCGGGGCGATTCCCGTGGCCCGCGCCGGTGGGCGACGAACCGAGCTGCGCCGTGTTTCCCGAGGCCGGCTGGATCATGGTCAGCACGCACGCGCCGTCGGACCGCAAGGGGTTCGGCGACGCGGTAGGAATGATCTTCAAGTGCCGGCCACGCGGCGGCTACAGCCATTCGTTCCGGTCGGAGAACGACTTCGTGTGGCATGCGCTGGGCCAGACGCTGAGCGCGAGCGGGGGCGGCATGGCCTATCCGGACCCGCACTCCCGCCACGCCATGAGCCACAACGTCGTGCTGGTCAACGGGACCGGGCAGGAGTGGAACCCGACCAACCCCGCGCACCCCTTCGTCGGTAGGCTGATCGCCTACCAGCGAGGCCCGGATTATGTCTACTGGGTCGGTGATGCCACGCACGCCTATCAGACCGTGCCGGGCCTGGCGCGGTGGCATCGTCACGTGGTGTTCGTGGACGGCAAGTGGTTTGCCGTCTTCGACGACCTTGCGATGCGTCCGCAGGCCGAGCCGGCGCGGTTCTCGTGGTTGTTTCACGTGGCGCCGAAGGTGGACCTGACGATTGCGGAGGACGCGTCGTCGTTCTCGTATCGAATGAAAGACGTCCACGCGCACGTCGCCCTGGCCAACAACCGCCGGGACGTCGAGATCGTCGACATGCCTGGCCGGAAGGGGTTCCGCAACGTAATCACGGGTAAGGACCTGTACCGCGAGACGGTCAAGCGTCTCGGCAGCAAGGGCCGAGAGCTACCCGAGGACCGGTGGATGGCGCACAACCTGTGGGTCACCAATCGCAAGCCTGTGCGAACGTGGACCGTACTGGCTGCACTGGTTGCGTGGCGGCAGGGCCGGACGCAGCCTCCTGTGACGTTTCAAGGTCAGTGTGCGGTGACCGTCGTGGGGCCCGACGGCAAGGGGCGCACGGTCTCGTTCGATCCGAAGGTGCTGGGCGACATTGCAGTCGATCTGGCCGCCGTGCGCGGCCACGCGCTGCGGACCGACCCCGGGCGGCTGCCTCCTACGGGGCGGCCTGAACCGGTGCGGCTCGACGGTGATACCTACGGCGTCGAGTGGCTGGCACACGAGACCTTCGACCGCGACGATTGGACCAGCCGATGGATCGTCGAGGGCAACAGCGAAGTGAGCGTCAGGGCCGGCAGGCTGTGGGTCCGCGGGGTCGGGTCGAAGACCAAGAACGTGGCCACGATATGGTACCGGCCGGAACTGCCCGCCAACGTCATCGTGCGGTTTCGTGCCGAGGCCGTGCCGCCAGCCGAGGACAACGCGGCCAACATCAACCTGTTTTTGCATGCGAAGGAATCGAACGGCAGGCCGCTGCGTTTCGGCCGCAGCGGGGCGTACAAGGAATACCACACCATCCCCAACTACATCGTCACGCTGACCGGCGGGTGTCGGCCCGGCTGGAGCCGCGCCCGGCGCGACCCCGGGTTCCATTTGCTGCATCACGCGGACGTCCGTTCGCAGATCGGCAAACCGTACGACGTCGCGGTGACGATGCAGGACGGCCGGCTGCGGTACTACCTCAACGGCGCGCGGATC
>CAYOGX010000593.1:0-4046 GCA_964403235.1 uncultured Planctomycetales bacterium
GGAACACATCGCGCGCCGACGGGTCTACGACCGGCTCCGCGACATCATCACGATCCGCGACGAGGACAACTTCTTCATCGCCGACGAGGTCGTCGAGGACCTCGTTCGCATGGACCGCAAGGGCAAACCGCTCGACATCGTCGTGGACGTCGGCGCCCGGATCCACAAGGGGGCCAAGCTCAACTACGGCGTCGTCATCGGGCGGGGCGCCACCATCGACGGCGACGTAAGGCTCGGCCGGAACGTCGAGATCGGCAACAACGCCCTGCTGACCTGTTACCCCCACCAGACGCTCACCATCGGCGACAACGGCGCGGTCATGCACGGCGACATGGTCAAGGGCAACGTGACCGTCGGCAAGAACGTGCGGATCGAGTCGAACGTCATCGTCACCGGCAGCGACGAATGGCCCGTCGTCATCGGTAACAACGTCGTCATCAAGGGCACGACGTACATCTTCGGCTGCACGATCGATCGCGACGTCAACATCCTGCACTCGGTGCTGATCCGCAAGCGCATCGAGCGGGTCGACCGGCGGGACGGGACGGTCCAGCCCGTGCGGTTCTACCTGCCGCAGGCCGAGGGGGTCGACTCGATTATCTCGCTCGACGATTCGTCCGATCCGGCGGGCGACGCCGCTCGCGCCAAAGCCCGCTCCGCCCCCAAACGCAAGAAGGCGCAACGCGCCCGCGCACGACGCGCAGGGCGCAAGCGCTCGTAGTCCCGCATGGCGAATCGATCGGTGCCCCCGGGAAATCCCCTCAAACTGCGGGCCGCGTGACGGCGGGCCGCAAGGCCGGTCCCGAGGCCGGGGCCGACTCACGCCGGATGCGTCGCAGGGCCTCGGCTGCGTAGTCGCCGACCGTCTTGCGGGTCACGCCCGGACCGCTGGGCTCGGCCAGGCGCCGCAATTCCGGCCGATCGGGCTGGGCCGCCAATGCCCGCCAAACCCCACGCTCGTTGGCGGGCATGACGGTGACGTTGCCACGATCCGACAGCCTGTTGGTCAACGCCGGCCGGGCCCGCTGAACGCCCAACAGGCCCAAGGATTCGATGGCCTGAACGCGAACCGCGAGCGATTCGGTGGTCTCGAGCACGCGGATCATGGCGTCGACGGCCAGGGGACGCGCATCGCGCTGCAACGCGTAGACGGCGGCGGCCGCCACAGCGTCATCATCGCCGGTCGCCAGCTCGGTCAGTCGAGAGACGAGGTCGGCGCCTCGGCGTCTGCCCACCGCCAGCGCCGCGGCGTCGCGGACGCGAACCTCACGATCCTTCAGTCCGGCCAGCAAGAACGTCTCGGCGTGATCCCCGTCGGCCCGATCGATCACGTGCACCGCGAGCAGGCGAACGTCGGGATCGGTGTGGGTCAGCAGTCCCCGCGCAACGCCGAGTGCGGCCTGCGGTCGTTGGGCCAGTCGGGATGCGTAGTAGTCTCGCAGCACCTCGGTCTCGGCCCGCGCAAGCCGCCAGCCCCAGTACCTCGCCCGCAACGGGTGGCTGAACAGCATCAGCCCGATGGCCACCAGCCACACGGCGATCATGATGACGATGATGCGCTTCATCGACCATACCTACCCGCCCGGCTTGGCAACCCGCCCGAGCTTGGGGTCGAGCTTGGCAGGAATGCTGATCGTCACCGGGCGACTGCTGCCGGCCTGATCGACCTCGATGCCGCCGAGCTTGTCGCTGAAGATCCAGTTCATCGCGTTGTAGTCGCTCCGCGGTATCCGCTGGCGGTATAGCACGCCCTCGACGTTGCTGACCCGCTCCCATCCGCCGAACCACCTGCGGAAATACCACAGCTCGACCCGCCAGATCGCCTCGTCGCCCTTCTCGCTGTGGAACTTGCCGGTCTGGTCGTCCTGGATCCGCGCCTTCTCCACCAAGGCCGTGGCCTTGTCGCCGTGTCCGACGACGTAGATCGCCCGAACGACGTTCTCGAATTGTTTGACCTTCGTGATCAGCTCGACGATGGTCTCACGGTCGCCCTGGCTGAACTCTCTCGGGTTCGCGCGGACCCGCTTGCGGCGGAGCTTCTCCAGCTCGCTCTCCAGCGGTGATAGGTCGACGCCCTCGATCCGGCCGGCCGTCGTCTCGACGATCAGGTCATAGCGCTGTCCGATCGGCAGGCCGGTGATCTCGAACAGCCCGCCATCGGTGTCGATCTTGGCCTTGTAGGTCGGCACCTCAAACGCCTTGCCGCACGCCCTGCACGTGATGGTCTTGCCGGGGCTGTTGGCCCGCGCCGCGAACCGTCGCTTGCACGTAGCGCACTTGACGTCAAGGCACCGCGGAATGGCGACGATCGACTTGACCTTGGCGGCCGGCGTGACCGTCCCGCCAATCCGCCCGTCGCCGGCGGCCGCCGTGGCGGCATGCGCAGGGCCCATCCCTTCCAGGCCGAAGGCGACGGCCGCCGCTAGCAGCAGCGAATTAGTGGCCTGCGTCATTCCGAGCGCCTCCATCACAAAGCCACGTATACATAAGCCGCATCACGGGAGATTGTACGTCCAACCGGTGATTCCCGCGAGACCACCGGCTGACTGGCGAATCGGCGGCGAGACAGGTTATCATGCGCACTCCTTCGGAGGAGGCTAACCATGCATACAACGTATCTTGTTGCAGGCACCCTGATGGTAATGACGGGCGCGCCCACGAGAGCGGCCCAGACGCCACGGTTCCCCTTCGCCATGCCCGGGCTCGATGCGTCGAAGACGGCCGTGGACGTCAGCGCGCTCAACGCCGGGCCGTTGGGCGAGAAGGACCGGATCCGCATCAAGGACGGGCATTTCGTCAACACCGGCGGCAGGCGGGTCCGGATGCTCGGGGTCAATCTGTCGTTCGGGGCGAACTTTCCGACCCACGCCGATGCGGACGCGCTGGCGGCGCATCTGGCCAAGTTCGGCATCAACGTCGTCCGCCATCACCACATGGACGCGCGGGACATCTGGAAGGTCAACCCGGACAAGACGCGCGATCTCGACGAAGCCAAGCTGGAGCGGCTGGCCTATCTGATCACGCAGTTGGGCAAACACGGCATTTACAGCGACATCAACATCCACGTCTCGCGGACGTTCACGGAGAAGGAGGGATTCCCGCAAGCCAACAGGCTCGGGCGCTACAACAAGTACACGCTCTATTTCGTGCCGCGGATGCGCGAGCTGTGGAAGGACTACGCGCGCCGGCTGTTGACCTACAAGAACCCGCACACGGGCCGACGGCTGGTCGACGAGCCAAGCGTGGCCATGCTGGAGATCACGAACGAGAACCACTTCGGCAGATCCGGCCTCGGCCCCTTGGCCACGATACCGAAGCCCTATCACAAGCCGCTGCATGTACGCTGGAACGCCTGGCTGAAGAAGCGATACGGCTCGACCGAGGCGCTGCGCAAGGCCTGGGGCCAGACGTCCGAGCCGGTGGGCACCGACATCGCAAGCTTCGGTGACTTCTCCCAGAGCCACAAGCCTTGGGCGCTGACGGACCACGGCGTATCGAAGGCGACGGTCAAGACGCGAAGCTCGGGCCCGAAGAACGCGCCGGCCGTCCAGATCGAAATCGACAAGGTCACCGGCCAGACGTGGCAACTGGAGTTCGTCCGGACGGGCCTGTCCGTCGAGAAGGATCGGATCTACACGATGTCGTTCTGGCTCAAGGCGGCCGAGCCGCGCACGGTTTGGGTCGACCTGTCGCGCCACGGGCCGCCGTGGGACGCGGTGGGGCTCGCCAAGACGATCGAAACCGATCGGACCTGGCGGCATCATCGCCACACGTTCCGCGCGACCGAGACGCTGAAGGGCAAAGTCAGGTGGATCTTCAAGATCGGCGACCACAAGGCCGACGTCTGGCTCGCCGACATGCACCTGCGGCGAGGCGGCGATCTGTCGCCCACGCCGGCCGGCGAGTCACTCGAGCAGGGCACGATCAGCCTGCCCATCACGGCGCCCTCGTCAGCCTGCCGCCGCGACGTCAAGGACTTCATGGTCGCGGTCGAGACCGAGTTCTTTCAAGACACCGGCCGGTTCGTCAAGGAGCAGCTCAAGGCG
>CAYOGX010000594.1:0-4045 GCA_964403235.1 uncultured Planctomycetales bacterium
CCACCGTCGGGCATGGGTCAGGTCGGATTGACCTGATCGGTGCTCGTGCAGAGGCCGTTCGTGTCTGCGATCCGCTGGGGCAGGAACTGCTGTTCGGCCTGACCGACAAGCGCGGCGGCACAAAAGGCAGCGGCGCGCTGGCCGACGGCGATCGGCTGTCGTTCTGCGTCGAGCTGCCGGCCACCGAAACGCGCGGTGGCAAGACGGTGGCTCCGCGTCGGCGTTACGTCATCTACCACGACAATCCCAAGGCCACCGCTCCCGCGGATGGACTGCGTGCTGGCATGGTCAATGGTGGGTTCGAGCTCGGCGCCCAATCGCCCGAGGACTGGCAATCCCACGGCGTGGACAAGACCCACAGCGTCGGACGGGTCGAGGAGCGCCCCCGGTCAGGTCGATACTGCGGAAAGACCACCGTCGCGGCGGGGGCCAAGCCGACTTGGGTCAAATGGCACCAGGGCAATATCCCAGTCGCGGCCGGCGCCCGCTACCGATTGACCGCATGGGTCCGGGCCCAAGACGTCAAGGGCCGGGCCGGGTGGTACGTCCACGTCCACGCCGACAAGCCCATGGTCGTCAACCGGACCGCCAACACCGGCGACGGCACCTACGATTGGAAGAAGGTCGCGATCGAGTTCGCCACACCCCCCGGGTCCAGGAACGCCGACGTCGGCACGGTGTTGCACGGGACGGGGACCGCCTGGTTCGACGACGTAACGCTGGAGCGACTGGACACCGGCGCCGTTGTCCGGATCGAGTCCGCGACCGCCGAACGCCGCAAACTCGAGGAGATCCCTGGCCGCTCGGACTGGCTGCTGCCCACCGACCAGTGGCCGCATCGCGTCGCGGTCCTGGCCTCCAATACGAAGAACGAGGTGGCGCCCAGCGCAACCGTGTCGGTCAATTTGGGTCGGGTGCTCCACCAGGTCATCCCGGCCGGGCGTTCGGCGCGGGCGGCGGTGGTGGACCCGGCCGGGCCGGGGGCGCGGTCGGCCGGCGATGCCCTGCCGTCGATCTGTCACGGACGAAGCTGCCTGTTCGTCGCGACGTTGCCGCCGCGCTGTCGCAAGACGTTCCACGTCTATCTGGCACCCGTCGACACCCCCCCTAGCGTGGACGAAAAGGCCCACCATGCCGCGCTGCTCCGCAGCGGGACGAACCTGGTCCAGAACGCCGACTTCGAGGCCGGCGACAAGATGCCCGAGGCGTGGGACCCGGGCAGCGGCTGGCCTGACAAGGGCAAACCGCAATGCAAGCTCGCCCGTGTGACCGGCGGACCGTTCGGCGACCATTGCGGGCGGCTCGACATACCGACCGGGGCGCGGTTGCAGTGGTCGGGCTGGAAGCAGGGCCCGATCCCGGTTCGGCCCAACGCGACCTATCTGTACGCGGGATGGCTCAAGTGCCGCCAGGTCAATGACGGCAAGGTCACGCTCCACGGCCACTGTCATCGTGCGGACGGTCAACTGGCCAAGACCGCGAAGTTCTTCTCCACAACCAACAGTCTATCGGGCGATTCGGACTGGACGTTGTGCCGAGCGCTCGTACACACACCCGCCGACTGCACCAGCGTGATCCTCCACCTGACCATGCACGCCCATGGCACGGTCTGGCACGACGGGATCCTGTTCTGTCGCGCGTTCGACTCGACGGTGGGGCCCGCCGAGACGTTCCGAACGACACGCATCGCCGATGATCGGCCACTGCACGTCTGGCAGGTCAACCCGCTTGTCAAGGTCTTCCGTCAGAGCCCACCACAGCAACGGGTTCGCCAGCTCCGTGCGGACGCGGCCGCCAATGAATACGAGCCCGTTCAACTCGTCATTCGCAGCCGCAAGCCCCTGAAGAACGTCCGCGTCGAGGTCACGCCGCTACAGGGCAAGGGCCGATCCCTCCCCCCGGTCCAGGTCGATCGCGTCGGCTACGTCCCCGTCGACGTGCCCAGCGCCTACTACGTCAGCACGCTGCCGGGAGGGTATCGGCTGGTCCCGCGCGGCACGCCGAAGACCGACGGCTGGGCCGGCGACTGGCCCGACCCCCTGCCGCCCTGCCGGCCGTTCGACCTGCCAGCCGATCAGGCGCAACCACTCTGGCTGACCGTCCACGTGCCGCGCGGAACGCCGCCCGGCACATACAACGGCCAAGTCGCCATCCGGGCCGACGGCGGTCTGGTCGAACGGGTCCCGGTGAGCGTCAACGTCTGGCCGTTCGAGCTACCCACACGCCCGTCGTTGCGAGTCATCTACGACCTGCGTCGCGGGCCGGGGCAGAATCCGTTCGGCGACGGCTCGATCGGCGAGTTGCGCAAATGGTACACGCTGCTGGGCCAACACCGGATCTCGCCGGGCCTGCTGCCCCCGCCAAGGTTCGACTACAAGGACGGCAAGGTCGAGATGGACACGGCCGCCTTCGACGCAGCCGCCCGCGTGTGTCTCGACGAGCTGAAGATGAACGTCTTCTACTCGGCCCACCTGTTCTACGCCTTCGGTTGGGCCTACAAGCCGCGGCCGCTGTTCGGGCACGAGGCCTTCAGCGACGAATACAAACGCGCGTTTCGTACCTGCTACCGGGTCTATCTGGACCACCTCAAGCGGCACGGGTGGTACGACGAGCTGGTCAACTACATCAGCGACGAGCCGCACTTCTCGCACGAACACGTCGTCGAGCAGATGAGGCGGATCTGCGACCTGGCCCACGCGGTCGATCCGAACGTGCCGCTGTATTCGAGCACGTGGCGGCACGTGCCGGCCTGGAACGGCTGCCTGGACATCTGGGGCGTGGGTCAATACGGGTGCTTCGCCGTGGACGAGATGAAACGCCGCCTGGCCGACGGCGAGCGGATCTGGATCACCACGGACGGCCAGCAGGCCCTCGACACGCCTTATCTAGCCACCGAACGGTTGTTGCCCTACTACTGCTTCAAGTACGGCGCGACCGGGTACGAGTTCTGGGGCGTCTCGTGGTGGACGTACAACCCGTGGGATCGGGCGTGGCACACGTTCATCTCGCAGAGCGACGACGGCAAGCGACGCTACCGGGTCCGCTACCCGAACGGTGACGGGTATCTGACGTACCCGGGCGATCGCGTCGGCCTGGACCGGCCGGTCAGCTCGATCCGTCTCGAGCAGGCCCGCGAGGGGATCGAGGACTACGAATACCTGTGCATCCTGCGCGATCTGATCCGGCGCGCCCGCAGCCGCGCCCAGCTGGCCGACGCCGTCCGCGCCGCCGAGTCGGCCCTCGACCGCGCCCGCGCCCTGGTGACCATCCCCAACGCCGGTGGCTGCCGTTCGACGGAGATCCTACCCGACCCCGACGCCGTCCCCACCGTCCGCCGCGCCCTGGCCGAGCAGATCGTTAAGCTCAAGGCCTTGTCAGCTGGGACCCCTTGCGGGTCCTCTTCGTCCTCTTCCCGATGCTATGGCTCCACTTGCCGGACAACAGCATTCGCCATATAGTAAAGGTACTTCAACAGAAGCCTGGTTCTTGAGCCGCGGACCTTGTAGTTGCCAAAGGCGTAGGACCAGTGACTCCGCGATCAGCTACCTTGTTGCCCACCTTGCTCTGCCTTCTACTAGCCATTTGCGCATATCGAGCTGGCGCTGCTGCTTTGCCAGGTGGGATCAAACACGCCGTGCTTCCCTCAGGCCAACACCGCTACACAATCCCGGGGATCTATCTGGACCAGAGCAAGGACCCCAGCCACCTCGCACTGGACTCCTACAAGAGAATGGTACCTCATTGCACTGACCTGATCGTTGATCCTGGTAACAGAACAATGACAATTGCAGCCGATTCGATGATTCCGGAGCTACAGCCCGTCATAGATCAGCTCGCCAGGTCCGGAGGTATCGTTCCCTATTGGGGAGAGCTGACTGAGCGGGAAAAGAGAAGTCTCAAGTATCAGCCGCAATTATACTCCCTCGTATACGAGACCCGAGTACCTAGACCCAGGAATCCCTTCGTTTACAGCGTCGAGCCAGCCGGAGATAACAAACTCGGGCTGACGGTCTCGTCGCGAATCATCACGGATCACACCACCAAG
>CAYOGX010000595.1:0-4044 GCA_964403235.1 uncultured Planctomycetales bacterium
CGTGATACAGCCCGTTGGCCTCCATCGTCAGCCAGTTGCCGTGCGTACGGAACTTCATCAAGTACTCCGCGTGCTCGACGAACGACTTGACCATCGTGACGACGTCCTCGTGGCCGAACGAGGGCGACGACAGGAAATACGCAAACGCCTTGAACCAGGTATGTCCCATTCGGATGCCGGCCTCGATCGTCCGCCACCGCGATCCCGTGTGGTTGGCGGCACGATCGAGCGGCACGGGGTTGTCCTTGACCCAGTCGTTCATCTGGAAGACGAATGTCCGGGCGTACTTCTCGTCGCCCGTATCCCAATACGCCTGGCCCAACTTCGGCCAGAAACTGTGCCGGCTGAGCTGCCACGTCCACTCGCGGTACTGGTTCGGCATGGGGTTGGCGGACCAGTCGATGTCCGATCCGAAGTCGTGCCAGACGCCGACGCTGACCAGCTCGTTGCGCGCATACCGGTCCGCCTGGGCGACGTTGGGTTTGGCCGGCCGCTTGTTCGGCGCAGGTTTGGCACGCCAGTCGAAGTGCCACTTGGGTTGGGTCCGCGCCTTGAGATGTTGAACGAAAGCGCGCTTGGCCGCCGCTGGATCGCCGCGATCGACGGCCCGCCTGACCGCTGCCAGCGCGGGCAGCGTCAGGTCGAGCGCGGCCAAGAACTCGGCGTCCGTCATCCGTGGGCCGCGGGCGTCCTTACCCTTCTCAGTTTGTCCTGGTGCGCTGTCAACCAATATCGTTCCCCAGAGGACCGCCCCCACGAGTGTGACCAGGGCCTGACAGTTCATGCTCTTCTCCGAATGAGTGTTCGTTCCCGTGGGTAGACGGGGACGCGTGACTCGATATACCATGGTGGGGCACGGTTCGCGAGCCCGTTTCGGAAGTAGCGTCTGGCGTTCGTGCCTGAATAAGGAAGGAACCCGACCATGACCAAGATCGCCGTGACAGAGATGGAATACGACAAGGCTGAGGCGGTATTCTCCTCGGCCGAGGGACTCGAGTGTCTGCCGGCCCCCGCGGTCGAGGACGAGCTGTCCGAGGCCGTCCGCTCCGCCGGCATCAAGTACGTCATCGTCGGCGTTCAGAAGTACACGGGCGCGTTGTATGAGGCGCTGCCCAAAGGCGGCGTCATTGCGCGGTTCGGAGTCGGGCACGACAGCGTCGACAAGGCCCGGGCCACCGAGGCGGGCGTGCTCTGTGCCAACACCCCGAACGTGTTGAACGACTCCGTGGCTGAATACACCCTGGCGCTGATGATGGCGGCCGTCCGATGGATTCCCTCGCTGGCCAAGGACGCCAAGGTCGGTGTCTGGATGCCCCGGGTCGGGCTCGAGCTCCGCACCAAAACGCTCACTGTCATCGGTTGCGGGCCCATCGGCTGCCACGTGGGGCGCATGGCCGCCTTCGGATTCGGCATGCGCGTCGTCGGGTGCGAAATCCGTGACGTCGACCTCGGATACCTCGGCTTCGACGAGGTACACAAGGAATTCGCCCCAGCCGTCAAGGATGCCGATGTCATCAGTCTCCACCTGCCCAGCATCCCGCAGACCCGTCATTTCCTCAATGCAGAGCGCTTTGCGCAGATCCCTAAACGCGCCTGGCTGATCAATACCGCGCGCGGTGCCATCGTCGACGAAGCCGCCTTGTATGATGCGCTGGCCGAAGGAAAACTCGCCGGCGCCGCCCTCGACGTGTTCGAGAACGAGCCCTACGCCCCCGTCGCCATCGACAAGGACCTGCGGACCCTCAGAAACGTCATCATGACGCCGCACATGGCCAGCAGCACCCAGGAGTCCTGCGACCGAATGGCCGAGCGGGCCATGGCCAATATCCGACTGGCCACCGAACGCAAGTACGGCGAGATGGACCTGCTCAACCCCGACGTCCTGGCCGCCTTGTAACGCGAGGGCCCCCCATGGAGAACAAGCTCCGCCGCGCGCTGCTGGACAGGTCGCCCTGCCTGGGCACGTGGGTCCAGATCGGGCATCCCGCGTCCGCGGAGATCCTGGCCCGCGCCGGCTTCGACTGGGTCTGCGTCGACTTGGAACACGGCGGCATCGACCTCGAGACGATGACCCACCTCTTCCGGACGCTCGACGGCTTCGACTGCGTATCCGTCGCCCGCCTGCCGCTGAACGACCCGATCTGGATCCACCGCACGCTCGACGCCGGCGCGCGGGGGCTGATCATTCCGATGGTCAAGACGGCCGACCAGGCCGACGCCGCCGTCCGCGACGCCAAGTACCCCCCACGCGGCCGCCGCGGATTCGGCTACAGCCGCGCCAACATGCACGGCAGGGACTTCGACGACTACATCGCGACCGCCAACGACGAGATCGCGATGATCATGCAGATCGAGCACAAGGACGCGATCGCCAACCTGGACGCCATACTGGAAGTGGACGGCGTGGACGGACTATTCATCGGCCCGCTCGATCTGAGCGGCTCGATGGGCCTGACCGGACAGATGACGCACCCGCAGGTCGTCGCCGCCCTGGAGACCTATCTCGACGCCTGCCGCCGCCACAACACGACGGCCGGCATGCACGTCGTCCGGCCCAACGCCGACAACGTCCGCGACGCTATCGACAAGGGATACACGCTGCTCGCGCTGGGCGTGGACACGGTCTTCCTCGAAACAGGCGCCACCGATTCGCTCGCCGCCGCACGACGGCGGTAGGGTGCGTCTTGACGCACCCCGTCACCGCGTAGGGTCCGCCGTGCGGACCTTACTCACCGTAGACCTTCACGAAGTCGATGTCGCACTCGCCCACGTCGCCCGGAACCGAGTGGTCCTTGGGTTCGCCGTTGTAGGGTACCTTGCCGACGAGCAGCTCGGCCGTTTCGCCGTTCAGCGCGCCGCCGTGGCCGAATGACCAGACGCGCTCGAACGTGGCACCGTCGCTGCTGCGCTCGATCACGCCATGCTGCTCGAGCCAGCGGGCGCGGAGCCAGACCCACCGGCTCGCGTCGTACGTGCTGCCGTAGAGCTGCTTACCGAGGACGTCGGCCTGCAGCTTGCCGTCGCTGCGCGTGCCGATCCGCACACCGGACCCGTCCGCCCAGCGGAGCATCGCGGCCGGGCCCCACGACAGCCCGCCGTCGGTACCCAGCCGGATCTTGACCACCAAGCCGCCGGCCTTGGCCTTCAACGGGATGCGCAGATAGGCGAACGTGTGCGCGTGAGCACGGATGTGCAGGCAGCCGTTGACGATCGAGAACGGATCGGCGTTCTTCGTCGAGACCAACGCCCTCGCCTCTGGCAGCTTTTCGAACTGCTGCAAGTGGATCGGCTTGCGCCAATGGGGCGGGCTCTTGAGGGCTTGCTGCTCGGCGCGGATGGCCTCGGCCTTAGCGGTGACCCGCGCCTGCCGAGCGTCGACCTGACTGTCCACAATGGGACGGAGCTTGGATGTCAGCCTCGGCTGGTATTCGGTCTTGAGGACGTTCATGATCTCGGGCTTGTCCAGCCAGCTCACTATCGTGTGGAACCGGGCGTTGACCCGCAGCACGTCGCGGGCCAGCTTGGGCGTCACACCCACGGGCCCGTTGTTGCACATCACGCCGATGCAGTTGTTGATGTTGTAGCCGGACACGAAGAACCGCAGGTAATCGAAGTTCTCATACAGCCCCTTCCGCCCCTCGCCGCGAAGTATGAAGTCGACGTACGCGTCGGCCTGCGGCAGATAGCAGTGTCCCGACCCGAGCGCCGTCGTCGAGTGCCACTCCAAGATGCCGTCCTCACCTACGATCGCCCGCGCTTCCCGCGCCAGCGCATACAGCGCTGCTGGATTGTGGATGTACTGCCCGTCGAAGTACAACCCGTCCGGCCTGTACTCGCGCATCACCTTTCGGATGGCCGGCAGGAACAGCCCCATGTTCTCGCCCGTCGGCGTGCCGGGTGGCCAGCCCTTGAAGTTCTCGAAGCTGTTCAGCGCCCGGGGCTCCAGGGCCGTGCCCTTCAGGAAGTAATACGGAGACGTGTAGACGATGAACCGCATGCCCTGGTCGTGAATCGTCTTGCGAACCCGCGCGAACTCCGCATCGC
>CAYOGX010000596.1:0-4038 GCA_964403235.1 uncultured Planctomycetales bacterium
CAGCCAAATCCTGCCCCCGTGATCGGTCCGAAAAAAAGCCCTTAGTCTGAGGAGCAGGATTTATCTTGACAAGACCTTCGAGATCGGTTAGCTTCTTCAGATCAGTTCGTGAAGGTCGCGAACCGGAGACTATGTGGCAGCTTCCGAACCAGTAGAGGAGAAGAGACCAATGGTTACACCTCGCAGGACGGCCGCTGCGCTGTTGCTTGCTGCCCTCGTCGCGCTTCTGGGCGTTGTCCCCGACGCCCACGGGGCCATCGTTCCAGATTATCAGAACTCGCCCACCAGCACGAACGCCTTCGACGGACTGATCAGCGGGACGGACTTGGTCAATGCCGGTCAGCCGAGCTTCTCCTCGGTCGTGTCCACGGTTGCCCCCCTGGTGTTTCCGCTGCCCCAGATCAACGACGGCGCTGGTGGTAGCAGCGGGGCCTTTTGGGATGGGTCCAGGCTGCCGACGACCGTGACGTTCACTTTGGATACGGGCATCAATCTTGGCGGCTACGACATCACCCAGATTCGCTCGATCGCCGGGTTCTCCGGCAACGGACAAGCGCAGTCGAACCAAGGGTTCGAACTGCTCACCAGGGCGGTCGGTGCCGGCTCGTTCGTTTCCCACGGCCAGTTCGACAACGTTCCGTTTACGCCCGGCTCCGGGATGCCGGCTCAGGCCAGCACCATGACCACGCTGACTGACAGCACGGGTGTGATTGCCTCCGGCGTGGAGCAGGTCCGAATGGTGCTGATCGATCACGGGTACTCGAGCGGGACGTGGGACGGCTCATTCTACATCGAAGTCGACATTGACGGTGCGCCGACGGCGGCAGCCCCCGTGATCCCCGTAAGTTCATACGTTTACGACGGCAGCGGTCCGGGCTCGCAGCCGAGCACCAGTCCCGCGTTTCCCGACACCAGCGGGATCGAGTTGACCGACGGCCTGTTCCCGACGTCCACCGCTTTTGGCGATTCGAGGTGGGTTGGATTCCGCGACGATCCGCCGCCCGGGCCCGGCGGCATCAGCCACCCGCAAGTGACCTTCGACCTCGGGGCCGCGCATGAACTGGATGGTGCGCTGATTGCCTACCTGCACAGTACAACCCAGGCCGGCGGAACGATCACCGCGCCCGAGGAGGTGCTGCTCTCGGTCAGTGACGACGGGGCCTCGTTCTCCACACCGGTGTCGTTTACGGCCGAGTTCGACCACTCCGGCGGTGACCAAGTCCGATCGGCGATGCTCGACCTGTCGGGGTTTACCGGTCAGTACGTACGGCTCGACTTTCACAATTCATCGCAATGGACGTTCCTCACCGAAGTGAGCTTTACCGGAAGCCCTGCCACCGCCGTCATCCCCGAGCCGGTGACGGCCGTGCTGGTCACGCTGAGCCTGGCGGGTCTGGTCCGGCCGCTGCGCCGCCGTATCGCTGAGCGAACCTAGGCGCGGGAATCGGCACGTCAACCTGTGGAGTTGGGAGAACGCACGATGACACGGATCCGTTTGATGGCCGTTGCGCGTCTGCTGTCGGCCCGGGTCGCGGCGCTGGTTGTGGCGGCCTCGCTGCTGGCGGGCCCGCCGGGCCTCGCCGCCTCGGCACAGGCGGGCACGGTCGGCGCAACGCTCACGGGCGGCTCGATGTGGGGCTCGGCCCAGAACTACACCGTCGGCTGGGAGTTCACCACCGACAACGACATTTCGATCACGTCGCTGGGCGTGGTTGACGCCGACGGCGGCGGCCTGGGGCAGACCCACACGGTGCGCCTGTACGACAAGACCAACGACACCATCCTGGCGACGACCACCATCCCGGCCGGCACGCCGGCCACGGTTACCGGCGGCTACAATTCGCACTTCGTGGCTCTGGGTACGCCGATCGATCTGACCACGGGCGTGAACTACATCGTTGCCAAGCAGAACGGGGCGGACAACTACCGGTACAACGCGGCGCTGACGATGGGGCCGGGGATCAACTGGATCGAGGGACCGGCCCGCGGCGGCGGCCTGCCGTCGAGCGTTTCGGGCTTCACCATCCACCACGGGAACGGCTCGTACTTCGGGCCGAACTTCATGTACGAATCCGTCGGTGGAGCGCTCACGCTGTCCCAGCCGACGGGGCGGACGGTCCTTCAGCGCGACGATGCGAACACAGCCGAGGTGACGGTTGCGGGTACGTACAGCGGCAGCGTCAGTCGCATCGAGGCCCGCGCGGTGCCCCGGGCGGGCTTCAGCGGCACGCCGACCGGCTGGCAGGTGATCGACAACGCGCCGTCCGGCGGGGCGTTCGCCGGCAGCCTGACCGACGTCCCCGGAGGCTGGTACGACGTCGAGGTCAAGACCTTCGACGGGCTCACCGAACTCGCGGCGGCCACCACCGAACGCGTGGGCGTCGGCGAAGTGTTCGTGATGGCCGGCCAGTCCAACTCGGCCAACTACGGCTCGCCGCAGCAGTCTGCCGACGACGATCGCGTCTCGATGGCCATGGATTACGCCGTGACCGCGTGGCAGCACGCCGACGATCCGCAGCCGCTGGCGACCGGCGGTGGGGGGGCGCCCTGGCCCGAACTGGGCGACCTGGTCGCCGCCGAGCACGACGTGCCGGTCGGTGTCGTCTCCGTCGGTGTCGGAGGCACGAGGGTTGACCAGTGGCTGCCCGGCGGCCTCTACGACAGCCGCATCAAGCCCGTTATCGAGGCTTTGGGGGCAGACGGCTTCCGGGCGGTCTTGTGGCACCAGGGCGAGTCGGACAGTCTGGCCGGTACGCCGGCGGGGACCTACGCGGCCCGACTCGAGTCGATCATCGCACAGTCCCGGATCGATGCCGGCTTCGACGTGCCGTGGGGAGTTGCCCTGGCGTCGTACCATCCCGGCTCCTCGTCGGCCAACGAGGCACGGGTGATTGCCGGGCAGCAGCAGGTCATCGCCGGCGACCCGCTGGTCTTCGAGGGGGCCTTCACCGACGACTTCCATGTAAACGGCTGGCTTTCGGACAGCGTGCACTTCAACCAGACCGGTCTGGACGAGCACGCCCTCCGCTGGTCTCAGCAGATTCGCTCCTCCGGCATCATGGCCCCCATTCCCGAGCCGGCCACGCTGGTCATGCTGGGCCTGACCGTCGCGGGTCTGGGCCGCTACGTCCGCCGCCGGCGTGCCCGAGACCTCGGCGCGGCCCGGTGAAGAACGACAACAACCGGGGCCACGGATTACACAGATTCAGAAAGACCAGACAGCAACGTCTCTTGTCTCCTGATCTGTGAAATCTGTGTAACCTGCCTGCCGGCAGGCAGGTCTGTGGACAAAGTCGTTGTCGTCGTTTTCTCCGGCAATTCGTCGACTCTTGTCCGCTGCCTCACGCGTCGGCTTTGATCTTCGAGACGTCGAACTGCGCCTCAGGGAACCTCATGTCGAGCGAGGCAAGCGTGTCGGCGAGGATCTCGGAGATGGCCAGGTTGCGGAACCACTTGTGATTGGCGGGGATGACGTACCACGGCGCGTACTTCGTGGAGCACCGGCTCAGGGCGTCTTCGTAGGCGCGGATATAGTCGTCCCAGTGCTTTCGCTCCTCGAAGTCCTGGGGGTTGGCCTTCCAGTGCTTGTCGGGGTTCTCGAGGCGCTTTCTCAAGCGCTTGAGCTGCTCGTCCTTGCTGATGTGCAGGTAGAACTTCAGCAGGGTCACGCCGCTTTCGGCCAGAAGCCGCTCGAAGTCGTTGATCTGTCGATATCGCTTCGACCAGACGCGCTTGGGCGCCAGGTCCCGCACGCGGACGATCAGCACGTCCTCGTAGTGCGAGCGGTTGAAAATGCGGATCATGCCCTTGCGCGGCACGGTCTTGTGGATTCGCCAGAGGAAGTCGTGGTCGAGTTCCTCGTCCGTCGGCGCCTTGAAAGACGTGACGCGGCAGCCTTGGGGATTGATCGGCCCCATCACGTGGCGGATCGTGCCATCCTTCCCGCCGGCGTCCATCGCCTGGAGGACGACCAACACCGACCGTTTGTTCTCGGCGTACAGGAGATACTGAAGTTCCCGCAGCCGCTCGTGGTTGTGT
>CAYOGX010000597.1:0-4033 GCA_964403235.1 uncultured Planctomycetales bacterium
TGGGTGCATCTTGATGCCACCGGCGCAGGGTGGCACGGTCAAGCAATGCCGAGCTACGAGGCATCGCTTGGCCGTGGGGCTACGTATGCCGAGGTCAACATGGCCAAGGACCGACCCTGGCGGGTCGTCCCGTGACCATGCCACCCCAACCGGCAGATGTCGCGACACCCTTCGGGGCTGGACTAACGCGGCGTGTTCCTGTTGACGAGTGCAGAAGGCAAGACATGCTGATTTCAGTGAACTGGCTTGGAGATTTCGTTGACCTGCCGGACGGCCTCAGCGCCCGAGAGCTCGCCGAGCGGCTGACGATGGTCACGGCCGAGGTGGAAGAGGTCCGCCAGATCAGCGTCGAGGCCCGGGGGCTGGTGGCAGCCAGGGTCGTTCAAGCTGAATCCGTGCCCGATCGGCCCAAGCTGAGCCGCGCCGTGCTCGACATCGGCGGCCGCGAGGTCGAGACCGTGACGGCCGCGCCGAATCTTCGTCCTGGATGCGTCCTGGTCTACGCGCCGGACGGGGCAACCGTCGGGTCGATCGGCAAGATCAAGTCGACCAAGGTCGCCGGCCATCGGTCGTCGGGCATGATCCTGCCGGGTGACGCGATCGGCATCGTGCAGACGACGCAAGAGGCCGTCCTGCTGCCGGCCGCGACCGAACCGGGGAGCGACATCGACGTGACCGAGTTGAACGATTGGGTCCTGGAGATCGACAACAAGTCGATCACGCATCGGCCCGACCTGTGGGGACACCACGGCATCGCGCGGGAGGTGGCGGCCATCGTCGGCAGGCCGCTCCGGCCCTACGACGACGTCATCACGCCATTGGCGGAGCTGCAACACGACGACCTACCAACGGTGCCCATCGTCATCGACGACGCGGAGCTGTGCCCGCGATATTCGGCACTGGTGATGGCGGGTCTGGCCGTTGAGCCCGCCCCGCTGTGGATGCAGGCCCGGCTGTCGCACGTCGGGCAACGGCCCATCGACCTGTTGGTCGACCTGACCAACTACATCATGTTCGAGCTGGGCCAGCCGACGCACGCGTTCGACGGCGATAAGGTCTCGCGGATCGAGGTGGCCGTCGCCAAGCCGGGCGAGCGGTTCACCACACTCGACGGGACGGACCGCAAGCTGCCGGACGGCACGTTGATGATCCAGTCCGGGCGGCGGAACGTGGCGTTGGCGGGCATCATGGGCGGGGCCGAGACCGAGGTCACCCGAGACAAAGACGGTCCTGCTGGAGTCGGCCAACTTCGAGCCGACGACGATCCGTCGGGCGGCGGCGGCGATGGGCCATCGCACCGAGGCGAGCGCGCGGTTCGAAAAGGCCCTGGACCCGGCCAACACCGTGCTCGCGATCCGTCGGTTCGTCAAGCTGGCCCGCGACGAGCTGGCCGGGCTCGAAATCGTCTCCGCCCTGAGCGACGGGTACCCCGACCCGAAACCGCCCGTGTCGGTCGAGGTCGATCTGGCGTTCGCCAACCGTTTCATCGGGGTAGACGTGCCGCGCGATCGGGTCGAGCGGCTGCTTGAATCGCTGGGGTTCCGGTGCGAATCGGCCGGGCAGGACCGCCTGCGGGTGCACGTCCCGTCGTTTCGGGCGGCGCGCGACGTAACGATGGAGGCGGACGTCATCGAGGAAATCAGCCGCGTCATCGGGTACGACAACCTCCCGGGCACGCTGCCCGACGTGACGATGCGGAGCCTGCCGCCGGTGCCGGCCCGCCAGCTCGAGCGGCGGAGCCTCGAGCTGTTCTGCGGCGGGTTGGGCTTCAACGAGATCCAGACGTACATCTGGTACGACCCGGCGTGGCTCGATCTGCTGGGGTTCGATCCGGGCGAGTGCGTCGAGATCGCCGGCGCCTCGGCGGGCGGTCGGCGGTTGCGGCACACGGTGATGCCGCACCTGCTGGCTGCGGCCGACCTGAATCGCCGACACTATGAACGGTTCGGCCTGGTGACGATCGGCAGCGTCTTCTTCCCCGAGCCCAACCCCCAAGAGGACTGGCCTGCGCGGGAGGCGGGGCGGATGGGCCTGGCCGTCGTCGGCCGGGGCAACGAGGACGCCTTGATGGCTGAGCTAAAGGGCGCCCTCGAGACCTGGGCCTGCCAGGTCCTGAACCAACCGGCCGAATTCGCAGAACCCGACAAGACCCAGCCGCTCAAGCCGTGGGAGCATCCAATCAAGACGGCCGACCTGATTGTCGCCGCCCGGAGGATGGGCCGCGTGACGATCGCGCCGTTGGACTGCCGGTTGAAGATCGACGAGCACCTCCGGCGGTGGACGATCGGGCTGGCCGAGATCGACCTGGACGCCGCCGTCGCCATCGGTCGGACCGACGAGGAGCTCGAGCCGGTCCCCACTTACCCGCAGGTCGAGCTGGACTTCTCGGTGCTCCTCGACGCGTCACGGCGCTACGCGACCGTCGCCGGGCAGGTGGGGCAGTTCTCGCATCCCCTGCTGGGCCGATTGACGCTGGTCGACAGCTTCGAAGGAAAATCCCTTCCCGCCGGCAGACGGAGCCTGACGTTCCGCGCCCGGATCGGCGCGCCCGACCGGACGTTGACCGACGACGACCTCCAAGCCTTCCGCCAAGCCTTCACCGCGCACCTGGCGACCCATGATCTGACGATACGAACCTAGGCCACGACGCGCCCAAATGCACCGTTCATCCGATGCGGATGTAGGGGTGCCAGGTGCAACCGCCACGCGGGCGAGCCCGCCCGTAGCCCTGCCCGGGTTACTATCGGAACCACAACGCACCCGAGGGCTAACGACACACACGCCCCGCGACGTACGAACGGCCTTGGCGGCCAACCAGTTGACCAAACCACTGCACATCCCCGGTCAATAAGAAATCCCTTGCTTTTTACGGCACCTGCGGATATCATGGCGGAAGCATGTGGGGAGAATGGGGTTCGGACTCAGCACGGATCCCGGGTGCCCCGGGTGAATCTGCGGTCTCGCCTCGAAGTCACTCTTCCCGCTCATATCGAAACGCATCACGTCACGGAGGAGGTGCAACCATAGTGTGCAACGGCTTCACGACCCGCGTCGTACGGACATCATTTGGCGCCACGGCTCTGGCCGGTTAGCGCGCGGGCTGCGCGCACAACGACACGATCAGCAACCTCGGTGCCCTTGCGCCGAGATCGCGCATCACTACCGAAGCAGTAAGCTCGGGCGAGCCGCTCGACTGCGTCACAGTGACGCTGCGGGAGGCCGCGGTACGTAGAACAGGCAAGGAGAAGTGAGATGAGACCGAAGGATGTGAGAGTGTTGGTGGGTGGTCTGGCCCTGGTGGCGATCCTGACCGGCGGGGCCGCCGTGCTGGGCGAGGCGCTGGGGACGGCCTTTACGTATCAGGGCCGGCTCACCGACGCCAACGGGCCGGCGAACGGTGAGTATGATCTGAAGTTCACAGTGTACGACGCCAATTCAGGGCCCAACGTCGTGGGCAGCACCGTCGCCGAACCCAACGTGGTCGTGACCAACGGCGTCTTTACGGTGGACCCGGACTTCGGCGGCGACATCTTCACCGGCGATGCGCTGTGGCTGGAGATCGAGGTCCGGGCGGCCGGCGATGCCAACGGGTACACGCTGCTGGATCCGCGTCAGCGGGTCCGGCCTGCGCCGTATGCGCTGGCGCTGCCGGGTCTGTGGACGCGATGGGACGCCAACAGCCCGAGCGTGATCGGCGGCTACATCGGCAACAGCGTCGCCGCCGGCGTCGAGGGAGCAACCATTGGTGGCGGAGGACACCTCTCGTATACGAACCGCGTCACCGGCGATTACGGAACGGTCGGCGGGGGGCACAATAGCAGCGCCGGCGCCGAAAGCACCACGGTCGGGGGGGGCTGGCATAACACCGCCAGCGGCCTATCCGCCACGGTCGGCGGGGGCGCTACTAACACCGCCAGCGGCACTGACGCCACGGTCAGCGGGGGCGCTTTAAACACCGCCAGCGGCCTCCGCGCCACTCTCGGCGGGGGGTACTTGAACGACGCCAACGCCTCTTGCGCCACGGTCGGCGGGG